>NZ_LHVN01000014.1:0-36224 GCF_001269815.1 Pseudomonas sp. P1.31
AGAAAATAGCGGTATTACGTGCAAGAAGCATTATTTTGTTTGATTTCGTGAAAACAATGTCGAGCTTCTTGAAATTAGTTTTTTAATATGTTGGAAGATTCTTTTTTTGTGTTGGATGGGAATATTGGTTCTTGGATCGGTTTAATAAATGCTGAATTTATTGTCGAGAATGTGTGAAATTAATTCCACGCTGGGAGTGTATTGGTTCACTATTTGGTTGGGTATTGATGATTGTCTTTTTTATTCGGTATCCATAATTTTTCTATGTTTTTTAAAGATATCAATGCAGGTTTTGTTCTCGTCAATTAATTTTTCGTAGAAGCTCTCGTCGTCAGCCCATTCGGGAAATACAAGTTGAGTTTTGTTTTTATGATTATGGGTTTCTCGGGATTTTAGGATCCATTGTGCTGAGAGTTTATTGTCCGATATTTTGAAAAAATCTGATGCGTATGGCTTCGGATATTCGTGATAGGATTCGGAACAAATATATAGCCAAGGGCAGTTATCCCAGAATTCTACTCCGTAAACTACGTATTCTTTTCCGGGCTCGATGTCGAGCTCATTGTTCCCGATTGATATATAGCGCTTTAGCCTTGAAACAGTGTCAGGGGTGAAGCTGTTGTCTATTTTGTTTTTTCTGCAAATTATTTTCATTTTTAAAGTGTCCTGGAGATACATCGGGGAGATTACCGCACGGCCAACTTTGAGTGAGCGAGTCTCCGATGAAAATAATTTCATTAATTTCAAGATCTTTTGTTTTTTTGATATTTCTAACAATGCTTTGTCTGCGTTATTTTTTGAGTAAGATATGCTATCTAGAAAAGAGCTCCAGGCAATTTTAGAACCTGTAAATTGGAATTTCTGACTAATTCGTACGACAAGTCTGTCATGATCGGTCTACTCCAGCTTTTCATAATAAATGCCGAAGGTTACTAAGTTCTTTTCGATTTTATCATCGAAATAGCTCATTTTTTTAATGCCCTGAATAGTTTTAACGTTGTTTTTCGATTACTTTTAAAGGGAATTATGGTGCCGGCTTTTCCCTGCTTTTACATGTCCCAAAGAGTGCTCGAATTGTCACTGTTCGGCCATGCTGCGGCCGGAATTCATAAGCGCGACTCATTAACCGGTCGGTTTAATCTGATGAATTGAAATAGGCGGAGGGGCCACATAATAAAGGATGTTTTGTTGTAAATTCTATTAGTGAATCGTCGCTTATTGCACGAATCCTATAACTTCCAAATTCATTTGATATTGTGATGGTTAGGCTTTGTTTGATAGGGATGTTTTTTATTAGAAATTCGTCAATATTACTGCAGTTGAGGCCGATTCGACAGGTGTTGAAACCAGACTGGATCCACTTCGTTGGAGGTGATTCTGGATACTCCATGATGTCAAATTCAAGGATTACTGCTGATCTGTTGTTGTCTATGTTTAAAGAAAAAAGCGTTACCTCTCCAATAGAAATTGGAGTTGTGAAAATTCTGTTGAAGAACGAGCTTCCGTCTAATTCATTCCAGTATTTCATTTTTTTTTCCTTGAAGTAATAGCTTTCTTTTGCACCAGGTATTTTGCCTGTTCTTGGGTTTTTAATCTGTCTCAGATTGAAGTGAGCTGCCAGGTAGCCCTTATTTCCTGGTTCGTGGTATTGATGCCCTGCTGAGTGATCTTGGTTAATTACTTTGGATCCGTCATTACGTGTGAATTGATATTCTCTTGTAAAAAACGGTTTCCCTCCACTTATTTTCCGCGCCGTTGTAACTCGTCGCTATCTAGCACCAATTTAACCCAGGAGTATAAAAGTGACAGATTTGTTTTTAAGGTGTAAGAGTGGGTATATTTTTTTGATTTGGATTATTTGGAGAATAAATTTTTCTGAAAACAATGCTTGATTGTTTAGATTTCAATCATGAGGTTTTCAATTTTTTCGATAAATTCGAGTTTGCTTTTTGTTCTGAATTCAAAAAGAAAATTTTCGGAGTTTTTAATCGGTTTTCCTTTTTTGTCGTATTCGATTGTCAGGAAATCAATCACAAATTCTCCGTTAGGGTCACCTTCTGGCTCCACTCTCGAGTCAAAGCAATGCCCGGTACTGCGTCGAACACCGCCAATCAGCACTGAGCTGGAAAACCAGTCGCTGGTCTCCGGTGTTAACTCGACTTCAAATAGATTGTTGATTGTTATTGTCCAGCCGCTTGGCACTCGAATAGGCTGCAGCTTGTAGTCAAGTTTTGATCTCATTTACGTTGCTCATATATTTTTTAACTTGTTTGGGGGCGGCGGGAAACTTGGATTACAGACTCGCTGGCTTTTGAAAGCTCAATTCTTATCCAGTTTATTAGTTTTCCGTTGTTGAAGCAGATCGGGGTTTCTGACCTGTAAGATTTATATTTTGAGCCACCGTGATCAAATACATTTCCATCGCGCACTGCGGAGTAGGCGGCTTGTTTTCATATCCACTGATCTTATTAGCTATGTCAGGCAGGTAGGATACCTTCGGTTTCCGTAACCTTACTATTTAGACTGTCTGTAGCAAAGTTCCGCACTGCTTGGCCTTCTCTTTGTCGTCCATTGTGTGAAAAATCTTTTATCTATTCTTTGTATTTGTTAGGGGCGGTTTTTTCTATAAAAAATCAACCGCCATCTCTTCCATCATGATCAATCATGTATAAAGTGTCTTGTTTTTTACGCTCAATACTCAAGATAAAAAATCTGAATGATTGGAAAAATAATGACGACCAGTCCATTGATTTCCGCATGTTGTAGATGTGGCATTGATTAAAGTTGTGTTGCCAATTGATTTTTTTCCGCTTGTGAACGGTGATAGATTCATTTTAATGCCTTCGAAAATGAATCTATATTATTTTTCCGTGGTGAATATTTTGTTTTTTTGTTGGGTTGGTTGCTTTTTAAAGTTATATGGGTGTTATGTTCTAAGTTCGACATATTCTTTGAAAAAAGAATAAAAATTATCGGCTATTTTTTTTGATGGTTTTTTCTTAAACAAGTCATAGCTAATGATTTTCCCGGTTTCAGATGGGCTGCAGTCAATTGCCCAGCAAATTTCATCGTCCTTGAAGTAGATGACTGCATATTGCCCTGGTAGTTCGAATTCTGCTCGGCAGCGCGTGGTGCTGTAATTTACTGTTCCGCCATTGTCTATAGTTGCATCGTTGTCCTCAATTCCGCATATTTCTGAATCCGCTGCGCCACCACCACCGCATACAACCAAAAAATCAAAAAAAGTCTTGAGGCAATTTTAGTCCAAGAACATTTTCGAGTTTTTCAATTTGCTCGGTACTTGTTGGGCCAAACCAAAAGGTTTTTTCATCCGAATTGTCGAACTTTGTTATAAGGTCTTGATAGTAATGCATGACTATACTCATTCAAGGTCTTTGGTTCGTCCTTTCTATCATGCTTTTCGTGCATTTTTAAGAGACGGGTTTATGTATCCGTGAAGTACAGCCACGTTGCAGAAGCCCGAATCGAATAGGTAGTGGGCACACATGACGACAAACCGGGCATTGACCGTGGACCTTTGCCTTTGTTGACCTTGTCGACAGCCGTTTTCATGTTGTCTTAGATGCCGCGACGCGGCACCCCGCCTTACGCGCCAAACGAGCGAGTATGGGCATCTAACAGCATCTCGTGTGGGATACGCAACCAAGCAAAATGCGCGACTGGCGCTGGGAGACCTGGATGCGTCGAAACAAGCCACCGATCAGCAGACCTTCTTCGCTCCAGTCAAACTGGAAGTACTCTACGAGTGCAAACGTCAGCGGTACAAAAGCGCGTAAAGACTTGCCTTGCTCACCTCACCACGAACGTACAAGCGCTGTGAGCTGGCTGTAAAAACTATAAGTTGGAAGCGAAGCTGTAAGTCCTATGCTACAGAACACCAGTAGAGTTCAATAACACTTGATAATGGTGTTCTGTTGGTGGCTTTGAATGTTTTAACCTTTCCGTGTTGTATTAGTTATTATTATGTTGTTTTCAGAAGTCTATCGTGTCTACACTGCCGAGCATTGTCGTTATTCTATCAAAAAAATCTTTTTCGCTTGTGAAGTTTGTGTTGTCGATTAAATCTAAAAACCAGAACGCATCTAGGGCTGAAAATATTTCAAGCCACTCTGGCCTCTTCGCTTTTGATTCAGGCATGTCGTTCGCGGCGAATCCATGGCCTTTGCCCTCCGATAGATAAAAATACTTATCTGCGAATGAGTAGCCTATAACTTTCGGCCAGCTTGAGCTATGCGGAAAATTTGGCTCCATATCTTTTTTGGCAATTATGTAAAAGGTTCTCATTACTTCTCCGGGAGTATATCAACTTTATCGAAGTTCACTTTTTGACCATCAAGATGAAGTTGTTGCGCTCCCCCATCGCCGTATTTTCTATAAGCCTTAGCTAACGGCTCTAATTGGGATTTGTCAGTATCACCCTTCCAAAAAGGAACTCGTGCTCTCGGCTTCCCGTCAGCGTAGAGCTGCAGAGTATCAAATTCAGCCCTGATGCGCGCATCGCTCCATGAGCCAGGACCATTTTCGTCGGGTCCATGTTCAGGCCCTTTAACCTGAAATGCATTTCTTGCGTCCTTACCTGATTCATGTTTTTCGAATCCGAAGTAGGTTACCCCCTGACTCTTCGTTTCTATTGCGTCCTGACCCCATTTGTTGAGAGTGCCATCATCATTTTTGTATCGAATATAGCGATATCCAGTTGAGGGCATTGTGGAGTCCGGGCCCGAGGGACCTACGTAGAAATCTGGTTTTGGCTGCGCTAGCTCAGGGGCTTTAGTGAGGTCGTCTACGCTCGAATTGGATATAGGATCTTCGATGCCGGTGGGGGGCTTGCATCCATCTCCACCAGGACAGGTATTTAGGCCCAAAGGATCCACCCATCCTGTCGGGTTAGGTACGTATTGGTAGTTATTCAATCCTCCTGCAAGTTTGATTGGATCCGGCGTCAGAAAACGTGCTGTGTTTGGATTGTAGTAACGGTGCCGGTTGTAGTGTAAGCCCGTCTCGGCGTCGAAGTACTGACCTTGGAAGCGCAGCGGATTGTCGATTTCGGCGACGTCCAACGCCGCCAAGTTGCCGTAGGCACGGTATTTCGCCGACCACATGATCTCTCCGCTGTAGGCGGTGAGTTCTTGAGGGGTGCCTAGGTGGTCGAGTTGGTAATAGAACGGCGTTGCCTTTATGGGGCCTTCGCCATCGAGCATGGCCAGTGGGCGGAAGCTGCCGGGTTCGTAGATGTAGGTGCGATATCGATTCTCGGCGCTTTCGGCGATCAGGCGTTCACCTTGCCAGAGGAACTCGGTGGTCTGACCATTAACGGTTTTCTCAATGCGACGGCCAAAGGCGTCGTATTTGTAGCTGGCATTGCTACCACCGGGCAGGCTGACACCAATCAAACGGTGCTGGCAGTCGTATTGGTATTCGGTGACGATTTTTTGTCCGGCACCGCGGCGTTCGCGGGCGAGATTGCCGTAGGCGTCGTAGTCGTAATGCCGGTCGCCTTGCATAAGCAGGCGATTGCCTTTGACGTTGGCGAGGTTGGCAGCCGGCAGGTCACTTTGACCCAGCAGGTTGCCGGCGGGGTCATGGGCGAAGGTTTCGGGTGTGGCGCCGCGAACGCTGATCAGCCTATCGAGCGGATCATAATGGTAGCTGCGATTGCCTTTGCGGCTGTCGTCAATGCCGGCGAGGTTGCCGTTGGAGTCGTAGTTGTAGCGACGCTGGAACAGATTGCGATCCTGCTGACCTACGGTGTGCGCTTGAAGCCTTCCCTGTTCGTCGTATTGGTATTGGCTGAGCAGAACGCCTTGTTGGCGCTGTTGCTCACGGCCAGCATCGAACTGGTGCGTAGTCAGGCGCGAACCATTGAGGTCGATACTGCTCAACCGACCGCCGGACAAGTGGCGATAATCGAGCGTGCTGCCGTCGGGGAGTCGGCACTGGCTCAGTTGGCCGACGCTGTCGTACTCGTAACGCGTGGTACCCCAGCCCTGGTGTTCCGTGATCAGTCGGTCTTGTACATCGTATTCATAGGCGAGGGGCCAGAGGCCATCGTTAACGTTTACCAGGCGACCCAATGCGTCGTAGCTGTAATGGATTTCTTCGCCGTCAGCGAGGGTTTTGACCAGCAAGCGGCCAGAGGTGTCGCGCTGATACGCGGTAACCAGCTCACTGCCATCGTCGCCGAATTCAGTTTTCTTCAGCAGCTTCCCGTTGAGATCGTACTCGTACGCGGTGCGGCGCCCGTCGAAACCGGTTTCCTGCTGGATCAGGCCGTTGGCGTAGTAATCAAGGTGGTAATTTTCGCCGCGCTCGTTTTCTATCTCAGTGAGCAGCAGGCGCGCATTGTCGTAGCGATAACGAAGTTGGCTACCATCCGGGTTGATTCGACGACTGACCAAGTGGAGATTGTCGGCGTATTCATAGCGAGTAATACGCCCAAGCTCGTCGCGTTCTGCGGTGACGCGCCCGTACGGGTTGTATGTGAACGCGCGGTTAGCGCCTCCCGGCAGGGTGATCTGTGCCAGTCGGTTAGCGGCATCCCATTGGTAATGAGTGATCGCTCCGGTTTCTTCCTGACGCGTAATTTGTCTGCCGAGGGCATCGTAGCGGTACTTGCGCTGGCCACCGTCGGGCAGACGCTCCTCCAACAATTGGCCGAGGTTGTTCCAACCCAGCTGGTGGCGGCTGCCGTCGGGATGACGGATCTCCAGCAAGCGGCCTTGGCGGTCGTAGCTGTAGTGCGTCGAGTTACCATCAGGGTCGATTTGTTCGGTGATATCGCCTTGGTCGTTACGCCAGTAAATCCACTTGGCAGTACCGCGATTCACCACTCGGACAAAGCCGTTGTAGAACTCGTAAGTGGTTGGCGCGTCTTCTGGCGGAATCACCGCGACCAAGCGACCTGCTTCGTTGTACTGATACTCGGTGACCGCACCCATCGGGTCTTTTTCTGCGATCAATCGGCCCTTGTCGTCGTAGGCCTTTAAGTGCTCAGCACCATCCGGATCTACTTTGGCGACGAGTCGTGCCTTGTCATCGTGGGTGTAGACCTCTTCGCTGCCATCGGCATTGGTAACCGTGACGCTGCCTTTGTCATCCCACGCGTAGTGCGCATCCATCTGAGAGAAACTTGCCCAGTGATGAATGCAACGCGCGGACTTGCCTTCCTTTTCCCATTCCCAGTAAAAACTTGCGCCGCCGGCGAGTTGCCGCTCAAGAATGACGTTTTGCTCGTTGTAGGCGTAACGCTCGGACTCTCCCAGCGCGTTAGTGGCTTTGATCAAGCGATGTTGAGCATCGTATTCATAAGTGGTCAGCGTCTGGACGGTGTTCCAGGCGTCTTCAAGATTGTCAGCCGGAATAAATTGCTGATAATCGATGGCGACAATGTGCTTGCGGTCGTAACGGACGAGTAGGGCGCGGCCGGCCCCATTATCCACGCGCTTGATACGCCCATGGATGTCTCGCGTGATATGCAGGCGGTTGTCGTAGTGGTCGCTTATGGCGATCAGCGTCGCGCCTTTGCTGTTGAAGCGGAAGTGATAGAACTGCGGTTTATCGCCAGCTTGTGTAAGCACGAGTTCGGATGGATCGTCGCCAAGAAAGATCGCGGCTTCCGAAAGGCTGTTAGTGATCGCCGGCCGTTGTACGCTGGGCAGTGGGAAAGTGGTGACCCGGTTTTCGTGATCGGTCCATACAACTTCATCGCCGTTGATGTCCACTCGTTGTGCGAGCGCATGACTCCAGCCATAGCCCAGGCCGCAGTCGATCTCAGCTGCACTGGTTCGGTAAAGGCGAGTCCAACTGAACGGCAGCAAGCCACCGAGCTCACCATCAGTAATTGTCAGCAACTCTTCGCCCGTAACCATAGAGACAGGGCAGCCATTGGTGCAGGTCTTTTTGGCGCACGTAGCACTTTTGTCATCGGGTGTTTTGGACTGATTAGACGCGTCGTCGACTTTTTCTTTCGGTTGTAACGAGCCGCTATGTTTTTTGTCTCGTGGAAACGACGAGGCATCCTTGACCTCTTGCTTCGGAGTGTCCGCCGTTTTAGGTAGCTGCTTCTGGGGAGGCTTTTGCGCCACTTGGTTGCGCGGAGCCCCTTTCGGCGCTTCAGCAGCGGCTTCATCGATCTTCAATGCAGCCGTTTTAGCAGGCTTCATCGGGACGTTTTTGGCGCTAGCGATGACGGGTTTCGACACTTCCGCGTGCGCTGGCAGGCTGTGCTTGTTGCTGAGGGTCATCAGCGTTGAGGCGAGATCCTCAAGGTACTTGACCGCTTCGCCGGACTTCACGGTAGACAGGGCTTTCGTTCCCAGTCGAATGGCGAGACCAGCGCCGCCAGTGAGGCAGATACCGAGTACTACGTTGATCAGAAACTCCGAGGCGATCCCTCCGATGACATCAACCACAACTTGTGGCGGCAACATACCGACCCACGCCACGATTGCCGATACGTAGATGAACATCAGGGGTTCGTCGCTAAGGATCAGCAGCCCCGAGGCGATCGACTCTTTAGATGCCGCGTAAAGTTTGTCGATCTCAATATCTGTCAGGTAGTTCTTCAGCTTTTGATAGTTTTTCTCCGGATGCGCTAGCAGCTCGAAGAGACTCTTGATGTCATCCCAGAGTCGCAGCAGGGCTTCTTCGAAAGTTTTCAACGCTCTTTTGAGCAAAATCTCCGAACGTCCGATACGATCCGCTGCCGAGTAACTGGCCCACTGTGGCTGGAACTTGCCCGACCATTCACTTTGCAGCCAGCCGCCAAGTTTGCCGATGACACCTTGATACGAATCATAGAGCGCCTTCACATCGCTCTGAGATACGTTGGGGAAAAAGGTGATGCGATAGGTTTGCCCTTTCTTGGCGCCTTCGATCACTTTGATACCGCTTGGGCCGATCATGGTTTCGATAACCGGGCCGGTGACGTCGTCGTAGAAGGTGCCTTTGGTGACAGGCTCCAGTTTGACGGGGGTATTACCAATGGGCACGAAGCGCGCTGACTCGAACATGTGAATCAGCGTGAAGTCACCTACCAAAGGGCAGGTAGCATAGGTTTTCACCGCGCCGGTTTCGGTTTTCCGTTCGGTGATAGTCACTTCGTTACCGACCTTGAAGGTCTGGTCGACATCGAGCGCCCAGCCAGTCCAGAAGCCGTCTGCCCACTCCTTGTAATCGCTCAGGCAGTTTTTGAAGTCATTGAGAATCAGGTTCACGTCAGGCGCTTTCGCGTCCAGCACGCGCAGAACCAAGGTACCAATTGGGTCGTTCATGACGTGACTTCCTTTGTCAGCTGTGCAGCGAGACGCTCTGCCATATCTTCTGTGTTTGGGTTCTGGCGCACGAAGCGCTCAACCTTTCTGCGCAAGTTGGCTTCAGGGAATTCGAAGTACAACTGCGGGCAATCCTCTGATAGCCACTGCATCAGGTTCTCGACGACGGTGGTGTGATCCTTTTGCGCGAGGGTATCCAACAGCGATTGGGGCACCTCCCACCACGGCCACTGTTTTGCGGGAGGTACAGTTCTTATGCCGACCTCAAGGGTTTGTCCGTTGATCAAATAGCGTTGGAATACCGGGAGCAACTCGCCTGCTGAGGCGCCTAAACCTTCGATGATCGGGTAGATGTGTCGACCGTCCCAGAACCTGAAAAACACCTCAGTAGCGTCCGGCATTTTTACCTGAGTCAGGCTGCGCAAATGCTCCAGCACCGTTTCCGGCGCGCTGGTGGATACCGCCAGCCAGCCCCAATCCAATGCATCGGTTTCGGCCACCCATTCGAGGAAACGCGTACCGGCCGTGATCTCAGCGAGATAAGGCATGACCGGAAGCCAGTCGGCGTAAGGCGTTCCGCTCCAGATGGGCAATAGTTGTGGCGCGGCATTTTGCTGATAAAAAGGTTTTAGCGGCGCGCCATCGCTCGCCGCGCTGATCACCAAATACAGTCGCTCACCAGTTTGCAGCGGCTGTTGTGCCAGCCAGTACTTGGGTGTCAGTCGATCAGATGGCACAGGCACCTGCCTTGCATTTTTCGCACTCTTCGCAGAATGGCGCGTTGCGTTTGAGGGTGTTGATTTGCGCCGGTGTCAGGACTTGGCCGGCCTTGTCGGCGTCGGCCTGTTTGAGGATGCCGGGCATCAGCGGGGCGGCGCCGGTTCCGGTGCCGGGGCTGCCGCCGGAGTTCATGTTGATCACCGGGCCGCTCATGGTCACGCCGCCGGCGTCGATTTTGATGAAGCTGCCGCCGCCGATGAGGGTCAGTTCGGCGCCGGCTTCGAGCACGACTTTCATGCCGCTGCTGAGATGGATTTCCTGGCCGGCGTCGATGAATTGGCCGGTGCCGATTTTGATGTGCTGGTTGACGCCCACGGTGAGGTGGTCGTTGGCGCGCGCTTCGACTTTGCGGTCGGCGTAGACAGTGTGGTGTTCTTCGGCTTTGAATTCGCTGTAGCTGTTTTGCTCGACGGTGTCGTGGCGCTCGTTGCCGACGCGGATTTTCTGGTCGTGCTCGATGTTCTCGTCCCAGTCGCGCTGGGCGTGCAGGAAGATCTGTTCCTGACCTTTTTTGTCTTCGATGCGCAGTTCGTTGTAGCCGCCACCGCCCATAGAACTGAGGGTCTTGAACGTGCTGCGGGTTTTGTTCGCCGGCAGCTCATACGGGACGGTGTTTTCCTTGTGGTACAGGCAGCCGCTGATCAGCGGTTGATCGGGGTCGCCTTCAAGGAAGGTGACCAGCACTTCCATGCCGATGCGCGGGATGGCGATGCCGCCGTACTGGGCGCCGGCCCAAGCGCTGGAGACACGCAGCCAGCAGCTGGTTTTGTCGTCAGCCAGGCCTTCGCGATCCCAGTGGAACTGCACTTTGACGCGGCCGTATTCGTCGCAGTGGATTTCTTCGCCTTTAGGGCCGGTGACGACGGCGCTCTGGCTGCCGAGGATGCGCGGTTTCGGGTGGTTCAGCGGTGGCCGGTTCGGCACGTCCCACGGGGTGGCCTGAAAGCGGTTGCGGTAACCCTGATGGAAATCGTCTTTCAGCGCGGTGGTGTCACTGGTGACCGATTCTTCCAGCACCTGCGGCTGCTTGCCTTCGTGGAGGACTTCGGTGAGCAGCCAGAGGTCATTCCATTTGGCTTTCGGGTGTTGCGTCAGCGCGAGAAAGTGGCCGCTGACCAGCAATGGCTGATCGCTTTTGCCTTCGGCGAGCTGGAAGTCGCTGCGATGGCGTTCGAGGGCGCGGTTGGCCAGGTGTTTGCCGCGCTCGCGGTCAATGAAACGGCCTGGGTAGTCGTAGTCTTCGAGGTCGGGCAGGGCGTCGCCACGGTTTTCGCTTTCGAGGGTGAGGCGCGGTTTTTCGAAGTCGTAATCGCGGCGGGTGGTGCGGCTGGTGCGAGTTTCCAGGCGCAGGTCGAAGCGCTTGATCACCGGGTCGCTGGCGACCATGCCGGAGTCTTGCTGATAGGCCACGGGCGCTAGTTTCGGGAATATCGTCTGGTCATCGCCGAACAGCAGTTTGTGGCCCATGGCGCTGTGCTGGAAGTGGTAGTGAATGCCTTCTTCTTCGCACAGGCGCTGGATGAAATGCAGATCCGATTCATCGTATTGCACGCAGTAAATGCGCTCGGGATAAATCGAACCGGTCTTGAATTCGTAAGCGTTGCCTTGGATACCGTGCTCTTCAAGCACCATGCCGATGATTTTCGGCACTGTAAGGTTCTGGAAGATGCGCTGGTTGACGCGGTGCGCGAGGTACGCGAGTTGCGGGCGCAGGGTCACAGAGTAGCGAGTCAGGCGTTTGCCGGAATCGCCTTGCGCGGCGCGGTAGATCTGGCCGTGAATGCCGCTGCCGTCGGGCGACAGTTGCAGAAAGGCCGGTTTGTGCAGCAGGGTTTCGAGATCCAGCGACGGCTGCTCACTGACCAGCTCCACCTCGAAGACAAAAGGCTGGCTGATGGCTTCCCGGCCTTGCAGGGTAAACACCTGAAAGTCAGCGGAAAGACCTTCGATGGTCAGGGCAAAGTGGGTTTCATTGGCCGGCGCGAACATCCCTTGTTCCTCGTGCTGTCACAAAAATCTGGAGTTGCGAAAACAACATCGACCAGCAGAGCTGGCCGATGCTTGTAACAATCAGCCGTAATTAAACGACTGGAGCACGCCAGTCATCGGAACCCGAAGTACCGGATACTTCGTGGGTCCAGGTGATTTTGCGGTAGGTGAACTGCACTTCTTCCAGGTGGGTGAAGTGCGAGTTGCCTGGATCCTGGCAGTTGTGCATTTTGTTGTTGATGGCGACGATGATCGCGTCTTCCAGTTTGGTGGTGTAGTAGTGCTCTTGGGTACCTTGAGCAGAAGTACGGAACCACTGGATAACGATTTCGCTCATGCGCTCGCCGGAGGTCAGAGCAGCTTGCAGCAGAGGCGAAGCCTTGTCGTAGACCTTGGTGATCACAACTGGCTTGTGAACGCGCTGACCGGTTGGCTGACCGGATTGTGGGTCACGCGGGATGATCACGTCGTGGCTGAAAGCCTGAACCATAACCTGGTCTTCGTGGCCTTCCTGGTAGGTGTTGCCAACGGAGTCGGCGGTGAAGGCGCCGGCAGTGATCAGGCCTTGTTTTTCGCCGGTAACCGACATGTACGCTGGTGTTGCCATGGGGTGCTCTCCTTGCGGAATAAAGTTTAGGTGCCCGGAGGCGAAAACGCCCGGTGGGTGCCTGACAGTTATCAAGGAGCGTGCCAACAGGTTTCAGAGCCAGTGAAACCGGGGAGTTCGCTAACGCGCAGAGCTGAATTCAGGATGACTTACGGTGATTCATGGCGAATGTGCGCAAGAAGTTGCGCAGTGGTGCGCAACTTCTTGCGCACTCGCCTGAAGCCCTTGTCGCCTCTGGTGTGTAGCGGGATTGATGGCCGCGGATCATCAACAAGTGCGCAACTTCTTGCGCATCAAGGCCTGATGCCATCACCCGCTCATTTGAAACGATCCTGCGTTACTGAGGGTCAATCACTCACACCCGCAGACCTGCGTCTGAAAATTCCTCAAACCGAGTGAGACCGAACGACATGAAAATTCTGATGGTTCTGACCTCCCACGATCAATTGGGCGACACCGGCAAGAAAACCGGCTTTTGGCTGGAGGAGTTCGCTGCCCCGTATTACGTGTTCAAGGATGCCGGCGCGCAGCTGACACTGGCCTCGCCCAAGGGCGGTCAGCCGCCGCTGGATCCCAAGAGCGACGAGCCGGACGCGCAGACTGAAGCGACCGGGCGATTTCGCAAGGATTCTGCGGCGCAGTCGGCGTTGGCTTCGACGGTGAAACTGGATTCTGTGAAAGCGGCGGATTTCGATGCGGTGTTTTACCCGGGCGGTCATGGGCCGCTGTGGGATTTGGCCGAGGATCGTCATTCCATCGCGTTGATCGAGGCGTTTTATAACGCGGGCAAACCGGTGGCGGCGGTGTGTCATGCGCCGGGCGTGTTGCGTCATGCCAAGGGGCCTGACGGTAAACCGCTGGTCAAGGGTAAGCAGGTGACCGGGTTTACCAACAGTGAGGAAGAGGCGGTGCAGTTGACGAATGTGGTGCCGTTTTTGGTTGAAGATGAGTTGAAGGCCAAGGGCGGGATTTTTTCGAAAGGGCCGGATTGGTCGGTTTATACCCGTGAGGATGGGTTGTTGCTAACGGGACAGAATCCGGCTTCTTCGGAAGAGACGGCGTTTGCGCTGCTTTCGAGATTGCGCTGAGGTTTTTTTAAGATCAAAAGATCGCAGCCTTCGGCAGCTCCTACAGGGGAATCCACACCCTAATGTAGGAGCTGCCGCAGGCTGCGATCTTTTCAGCGGTTACCCGAAAGTGCGGCCAGGCTCTCATCAATTGAGCGCTTTTGGGTTTCGGCATATAAGCCCAACTCGTCGATGGTCGAGCGGCCCAGTGCCTGTTCGAACGCTTGTCGGTTGGAATGCTCGCCATAGTGCGTTTGCGCGGCATCGCCAAGGTTCGACTGAAAAATCCCCGCAGCGCTAACCGGCAGGAAATCTTCGTACACCAGCGGTTCTGCTTTCATGTAGCCATCGCGCAGTAATTGCTCCAGTGACGCGTCGCCAAGTCCTCCCGCCGCCAGTCCCTTTTCCGTAACGAAATAGCGAAAATACGCCAGCTCTTGTTCGCGCATGCCCTCGACGCTGTCAGGAAATTCGCCAAAGTGCTGAGTCATCAGCGCGTTGTAGTGTGCGGCGTTGGCTTCGTTGGGGAAGTCCCCCAGTTCATCGCGAGCAGCATTCAACAGTAAGTCATACAGGGCGCGACCCTTGGGTGTGAGTGCTGCACCGCGCTGTTCGATTTCGCCGAAACGCGCGCTGTGGCTGCCTCGGATTTCGTCCTGGTCGGTAAAGGCGATTGGCTCATCCAGCGCTTTGAAACTGGTCTGGCGCAGCAGGATCGGGCACTGCCGGCGCGGCGGGCCTTCGATCACGGCTTTCGGGGTGATGCCATGGGTGGGCATTTGCTCTTGCACACGGTCGATGTCCAGCGTGCGCGGGGTCAGATGGTTGATGTGCGGGCCTTTGAAGGCGACCACGTCGGCGATCAATCGATGTTGAGCGCTGAGCGTCTGGTACTGCGCGGCGGTGACCGTTGCGCTGTGATGCCAGCGAAAGGTCTCCAATGCCTGTAGGACGAATTCCTGCGCTTCGCTTTCCGTCAGTCCGCCAGTCGTTTCTGCCTGGGAAATCAGACGCAACGCTGTAGGCGTAAAGATCGAACGCTTGGCCAGCACGGATTCAGCGAAGGTGCGCAGCTCGGGGTCTTTGATCAACTCCAGTCGCAGCAACGACGTGAAGACCCTGAACGGGCTGACTTGCAGCGAATCCTCATGCACCGCGCGAAACGCCGTGGAATGCACCGGCACACCCGCCGGCGTCAGATCGTAATAACCCACCGGTTGCATGCCCATCACCGCAAACAGGCGGGCGAGGGTGGCCAGTTCGGTCGCGGTACCGACGCGAATGGCGCCGTGACGTTCCATGTCCAGCCGTTCGATTTCGCCGGTACTTTCCAGTTGCCGGGCAATTTGCGTGTCCCGGTCAAGAACGCTGCGATTAGTCTGTTCGACCAATTCCATCAGCGCGCCGTACAGCGGCACTTCTTCTCGGTACATGTCGGACATCGCTTTGGAGAAGCGTTGGCGGATCAGGTCGGGGCTGACGAACGGCTGCACGGTCATGAAAAAAATTCCTGCCACGGTCACGTATTGGATAGATGAAAAGATCGCAGCCTTCGCCTACGTCGGCAAACGAAGAATCCTACGAACTTCATTCTGCCAACGACTGATCCACCAGTTCGATCCAGTGCATGACTGGCGTGCGGCCGGCGCTGGCCAAGTGGCTTTGGCAGCCAATGTTTGAGGTGACGATCAGCTCAGGACGGCCGCTCTCCAGCGCATTGAGGCGGTTGTCGCGCAGTTGCCGGGCCAGCACCGGTTGGGTCAATGAGTAAGTCCCTGCTGAACCGCAGCACAAATGGCCATCGGGGACAGCGGTGAGGTTGAAACCGATGCGGGACAAGACTGCTTCCACGGTGCCGCCGAGTTTCAACGCGTGCTGCAAGGTGCACGGGCAATGCACGGCGATGCGTCGTTCGCTGGCGGCGCACACTTGCTCCAGCGGTTGCTCGGCGAGGATCTGCACCAGATCCAAAGTCATTTCGCTGATGCGCTGCGCTTTCGCCGCGTAGCCCGGATCGTCCGCGAGCAAATGCCCGTAATCCTTGATGAACGCGCCGCAGCCGCTGGCCGTTTGCACAATTGCTTCGGCGCCGTTTTGCAGATGTGGCCACCACGCGTCGATGTTCTGTCGGGCGCGGGCGAGGCCTTTGGCTTGGGCGTCGAGGTGATAATCCAGCGCACCGCAACAACCGGCCTCGGCCACCGGCGTGACGCTGATGCCCAAGCGATCCAGCACCCGCGCCGTCGCGTCGTTGGTGTTCGGCGACAAACCCGGTTGCACGCAGCCTTCGAGCAACAACACACGGCGAGCATGCCGAGGGGCAGGGCGCGAACCGTTGACCAACAGATGCTGCGGCAGTTTGCTCTCAAGCAAGCGCGGCAGCAGCGGGCGAAACGTTGTGCCCACTCGCAGCAGTCCTTTGAACAGTCGCGGATTCGGCGCCAATGCGCGTAGGCCTTCGCGCAATAGACGTTGTGCGGCCGGGCGCGGCACCGCGCCGTCGACCACCGCGCGGCCGATGTCGAGCAAGTTGTGATAGTCGACGCCGGACGGGCAGGTGGTTTCGCAGTTGCGGCACGACAGGCAGCGATCCAGATGCAGTTGTGTCTGCGCGGTTGGCGGCGCGCCCTCGAGCACCTGCTTGATCAGGTAGATGCGCCCGCGCGGGCCGTCGAGTTCGTCGCCGAGCAATTGATAGGTCGGGCACGTCGCGTTACAGAAACCGCAATGCACACAGGTGCGCAGGATTTTTTCCGCCTCGGCGGCGCGGGGCAACTGTCGCGATTGTTCGCTGAGGGTGGTTTGCATGGCTAGAACTCCGCGTACATCCGCCCGGGGTTGAACAGCCCTTGCGGGTCAAGTTGCGCTTTGAGCTGGCGGTGGTAGCGCAGCAATGTCGCAGGCAAAGGCTGAAACGGTGATTCGCTGGCACCATGGGTGAAGCAGGTCGCATGGCCACCGAGTGACTGGGCGAGGGCATGAATGTCGGCGCTGGAGGATTTCAGCCAGCGTTGCGCGCCGGCCCAGTCGATCAGTTGCTCGCCGGGCAAGTCCAGCGGCCCGAGATTGTTTGGTAGCGACAGGCGCCACAACGGTTGGCCTTCGTCGAAAAAGCTCAGGCGCTGTTCATTTAAATTCCGCCAGAACACGGAGTCCAACGCCTCGCCACCGAGGCGTTGATGCGCCGCCGTCACCGAGCCTTCGCCGCCCTCAAGACGCAAATAAAGACTTTCGCCATCGTGACACGCAGCGCTGATCGGCAACGGTTGCTGGCCCCACTCGGCCAGTTTGGCCAGCGCCCGCGCACAGTCGATATCGAGGCGAATGCTCAGGCATTGGCGGGGTTTGGGCAGGACTTTCAGCGAGACCTCGGTGAGCACGCCGAGGCAGCCGAAACTGCCGGCCATCAGCCGCGACAGGTCATATCCGGCAACGTTTTTCATCACTTCACCGCCGAAACGCACATGCTGACCGAGGCCGGTGATAACGCGCGTGCCAAGCACGAAATCCCGCACTGAACCCGACCACGGTCGCCGAGGCCCGGACAATCCTGTCGCGATCATTCCGCCAACCGTGGCGCTGTCGGCGAACGACGGCGGGTCGCATGGCAGCATTTGCCCGTTTTCATCCAGCGTCGCGAGTAGTTCGGACAACGGCGTGCCGGCGCGCGCAGTGATCACCAGTTCGGTGGGATCGTAAGCCACGATGCCGCGATGCGCGCGAGTGTCGAGCACTTCACCGGCCACCTCGCGACCGAGAAACGCCTTGCTGTTGCCACCCTGGATTTTCAGCGGTGTGGCATTGGCCCGCGCTTCGTTGACCTGATCGAGCAAGGCGTCGACGTCAGCCATCAGAAACGCTCCAGTTCGGGGAAGGGCAGTTGCCCGGCATGAATGTGCATCGCACCGAATTCGGCGCAGCGGTGCAGAGTCGGAATGTTTTTGCCGGGGTTGAGCAGGCCTTTCGGGTCGAACGCGGCTTTTACCGCGTGAAACAGGCTCAGTTCGTCGCTGTTGAATTGCGCGCACATTTGATTGATTTTCTCGCGACCGACACCGTGTTCGCCGGTGATGCTGCCGCCGACCTGTACGCACAGTTCGAGGATCTTTCCGCCCAAGGCTTCGGCGCGATGCAGTTCGCCGGGTTGGTTGGCGTCGAACAGGATCAGCGGGTGCATGTTGCCATCGCCGGCATGGAACACGTTGGCCACGCGCAAGCCGTATTCTTCGCCGAGGCGGGCGATGCCTTGCAAAACGCCGGGCAATTCGCGGCGCGGGATGGTGCCGTCCATGCAGTAGTAATCGGGTGACAGCCGACCGATGGCCGGGAAGGCATTTTTGCGGCCGGCCCAGAAACGCACGCGCTCAGCCTCGTCGCGGGCCTGGCGCACTTCGGTGGCGCCAGCCAGATTCATGACCTCGCGCACTCGTTGGCAATCGTCGTGGACGTCGGCTTCGACACCGTCGAGTTCACACAGCAGAATCGCCTCGGCATCCACCGGATAACCGGCGTGGATAAAGTCTTCGGCGGCGCGGATGGCGAGGTTGTCCATCATTTCCAGGCCACCGGGAATGATCCCCGCCGCGATGATTTCAGCGACCGCGCGGCCAGCCTTTTCCACCGAATCGAAACTGGCCAGCAGCACTTTCGCCACTTGCGGTTTGGGCAGCAGTTTGACCGTGACTTCGGTGATGATCCCGAGCAAACCTTCGGAGCCGGTGAACAGCGCGAGCAGGTCGAAACCTGGCGAGTCGAGGGCGTCGGAGCCAAGGGTCAGGCGTTCGCCTTCGATGGTCAGCACTTCGATTTTCAGCAGGTTGTGCACAGTCAGGCCGTATTTGAGGCAATGCACGCCGCCAGCGTTTTCGGCGACGTTGCCGCCGATGGAACAGGCGATTTGCGAGGATGGATCCGGCGCGTAATACAAACCGAACGGCGCAGCGGCCTGGGAAATCGCCAGATTGCGCACCCCGGGTTGAACCCGCGCGATACGGGCGGCGGGGTCAATGTGCAGGATGTTGTTGAAGCGTGCCATCACCAGCAGCAGGCCTTTTTCCAGCGGCAGGGCGCCGCCGGATAAGCCGGTGCCGGCGCCGCGAGCGACCACCGGGACGTTGTTTTGGTGGCAGAGTTTGAGCAGGGTTTGCACTTGCTCGATTCGCCGGGGCAGGGCGACCAGCATGGGTGTGGTGCGGTAGGCGGAGAGGCCGTCGCATTCGTAGGGTTTGAGTTCTTCTTCGCGCCACAAAATGTCGAGATCGGGGATGGCTTGTTGCAGGGTTTTCAACAGTTGGACTTTATTAACGTCCGGCAGCGCGCCGTCGAGGCGTTCGTCGTAGAGGATGTTCATTTCACCCAACCCTCTGCCAGCCTCAACTCTTTTGAGGATTGATATTTTTGGCGGTAAGGGGATCTATTGTGGCGAGGGGATTCATCCCCGATGGGCTGCGCAGCAGCGCCAGTTCTGTCATCCAGTTGCGTCAGACAGACCGCATTCAATGGATTGGGGCCGCTGCGCAGCCCATCGGGGATAAATCCCCTCACCACAAAAGTAGTCAGTGTTGCTGAGAGTGGGGTCATCGTTGATTACCCAAAAACTCCCGATACAACCGCGCGGTATTCGACGGCTGTTCGACCATCGGCATGTGCCCGACGTTATCCCACACGTCCACGCGCAAATTGGCGATGCCCTTGCTCCAGACCGGCACGCTGCTGACGTCGATCAAGCGATCCTTGCGTCCCCAGAGCAGCAGCGCCGGGCATTTGATGTCAGCGAGTTTCGGTTCCATCGGCGGGCTGGCGCGGAAGTCGCGAAAGATTTCTTCGAGGTCATCGCGATTTTGTTCGTAGCGCTGAGCGATCGCGTCGAGCACCAGTTTCGGCACCCACGGCGGCGATTCCATGGTCATCGCGTAGAAGTTTTTGAACTCTTCGCGAGAATTGATCAGAAACGGGTTATGCCCGCGCGCCAAGTGCCGCTCCATGTCGCTGGCCTGCGGTGCCGTGACGCCGGCCGGGTCGATCAAGGCCACCGAGGCGATGCGATCCGGGTACGTCGCCGCCAGCCACGCCGCAATGTAGCCGCCCATCGAGTTGCCGATCACATGGACTTTCTCCACGCCGCAGACGTCCAGCAACTGAATCATGCGTTTGGCTTGCAGCGGAATGTCATAACCGCCGCCAGCCTTGAAGCCGGTTTCGCCATGGCCCGCCAAGTCCGGAATGATCACTCGATACTGCCGGACAAAATGCCGGGCGAAGCGCAGCCACAAATTCTTGTCGGCGCTGTAGCCGTGCAACATCAGGATCGCGCTGGACGCTTCATAAGGCCCGCCCTGCCAGGTCGACACCGTCATCTCGGCGATCGGCACTTCGATTTTGTGCAACTTGTACAACTTGGCCTCGATGGCCATGTTCAGGTCGTACAACCAATGGCCGACCGCCGGGTAACTCAACCAGCTCCAGGCCACGAATACTGCGAGGGCGACAAACAGCAAAAGCATCGACGTCTTCCTTTTACGTGTTCAGGACAGAATGTGGTCGGCCGGTTTCAGCGCCCGGGTCAACCGGTAATAGCTGAAACTGAAGCCGGGAAACATCGCGATCACATGACCGCTCTTGCTTTGATACCAACTGTGGCAGCCGCCGGACTTCCAGACCGTGCGCTCCATCTCCCGATGGATCATCTCAGTGTAGGTACGTTCCGCTTCGGGGCGCACTTCGATGCTGCGCAAACCTTTGGTTTTGAGCGTTCTTATGCAGTCGATGATGTAGTTCATCTGCGATTCGATGATGAACAGCGCCGATGTATGGCCAATGCCGGTGTTCGGCCCAGTGACGATAAACAGGTTGGGAAAGTCCGGCAGGCTGGTGCCGAGGTATGCGCGGGGATATTCGGCCCAGACATCTCTGAGTTGCACAGCGTTTTTGCCGCTGACGGGGTAGGAAATAACACCGTCGGTGGCGTCGTAACCGGTCGACCAGACGATCAGATCCACGTCGATGTGCTGGCCATCAACCGTGTTGATTCCGCTTTCATCGATTGAGGCGATGCCATGTTCGCGGCTGTGCAGCGTCACGTTGGGGCGAGTCAGCGCCGGGTAATAGGTGCTGGAGACCAACACCCGTTTGCAACCGATGGTGAAGTCGGGCGTGAGTTTTTCGCGCAGCGCCGGGTCAGGCACCTGGCGTTTGAGAAACTTGAGAGCTTGCTTCTGCACCAGATGAATCGCCGGTTTCGAGTATTTGAAAGCGATGACCCGGGTTTCGAATTGCCAGTAGATCAGCCATCTCAGCAGCTTGTAGGCGGGTGTGAGGCCGAGCAGCCAACGTTGAAACGGCCCGAAAACGCGATCCGCGCGGGGTAATACCCAGTGCGGCGTGCGCTGGAAAACGTGTAGTTGCTCGACCTCCGGAGCAATCGCCGGAATCACCTGCGCCGCGCTCGCACCGCTGCCAATGATGGCGACGCGTTTACCGCGATAGTCGTAGTCGTGATCCCAATTATTTGTATGAAATGTCTTGCCCTGAAAGCGATCCTGCCCCGCAAAGTGTGGGATCACCGGTTGGCTCAGCGGGCCAGAGGCGTTGATCAGAAACTGCGCGTAGTAAATACCTTTGTCGCTGGTGTAAACCGTCCAGCGTTTTTCCAGCTCATCCCACTCGACACGCTCGACATTGGCCTGCAGTTCCACGTGCTCGCGGAGGTTGAATTGGTCGATCACGTGTTCGGTGTAACGCTGTAATTCCGCTTGCCCGGCAAACATCTGCGACCAGCGATACGGTGCAAACGACAGGGAATACAGCGGCGACGGCACATCCACCGCTGCGCCGGGGTAGGTGTTCTGGCACCAAGTGCCGCCGAAAAAATCGCGTCGCTCCAGCATGCGAAAATCGTCGATCCCGGCCTTGAGCAAATTGACCGCCGCGCACTGGCCGCCAAAACCGCTGCCGATGATCAACACTTGATAACTGCGCATGGGCCTCCTTCTTATAGTTGTTTTTCCGTTTTGCTCCTTTCATGTATAGCCAAATATTCGGCCTGTAGGAGCTGTCGAGTGAAACGAGGCTGCGATCTTTTGATTGTCAGAGCCAGGATCAAAAGATCGCAGCGTGCCGCAGCTCCTACGGGAGTGTGTTGTTGCCGTTTTGTGGCCGCTGGCCGGTGATGGCTATTTAACGTTGCCCTGATAGACTCCCAGCACATCTATTCAATGCTGTGCGCAGGTTCCGTCGAGTCATCGAGGCCCTTATGGGAAACACCGGGGGAAAAGGACTTTCATTGGCCAGGAGGCTTTATACATCGCGCACCATTGGGCTGGCGCTGGGGCTTGTTTGCGTCAGTGTGGCGATGTATCCGCTTGATCCGTCGGCCTGGGTGTGGGCGGTGATGTTGATCAACGGGGCCGTCTGGCCGCATCTGGCGTTTCAATGGGCGCGACGCTCACCCACGCCGTATCACGCGGAACACCGTAATTTATTGATCGATGCCTTTTTCGGCGGCTTTTGGGTCGCGGCGATGCATTTCAATCCGCTGCCCAGCGCCACCACCGTTTCGATGATGGCCATGAACAACGTCGCCATCGGCGGGGTGCGTTTTCTGCTGGCGGGCCTGGCGGCGCAGATTCTCGGGGTTGGCGTTGGTCTTGTGGTGTTTGCCCCGGCATTTGTTGCGGTCACTTCTCCCACACAACTTTACGCCTGCTTGCCGCTGCTGATGCTGTATCCGCTGGCGTTGGGCTGGATCTGTTTCCGTCAGGCCTACACGCTGGGGCAGCACAAACGCGAATTGCTGGCCCTGAGCCGCACCGACAGCCTCACCGGGCTGCTCAATCACGGCGCCTGGAAGGATCAACTGGACAGCATGTTTCAACGTTGCAAGCGGCAAACTCAGGGCGCGGCGATTGCCTTGATCGATATCGATCATTTCAAGTCGATCAACGACACCTACGGCCATGTGGCGGGGGATATTGTGTTGCGGCAGTTGAGCAAAATGCTCAAGCAGAACCTGCGCTCCACTGATGTCGCCGGGCGTTATGGGGGTGATGAGTTCTGTGTGATTCTTCCGGACTTGCCGCTGTTCAATGCCGCGCAGGCAATGGAGGCGTTGCGCGAGCGTTTTGCCACGATGGTTTATGAGCAGAATCCGGCGCTGAAGGTCAGTTTGAGTATTGGTCTGGCAGCGTACGACCCCGCGCATGCCGATGCGACCCGTTGGCTCAATGATGCCGATCAGGCGCTGTATGAAGCGAAGGCGGGCGGGCGCAATCGGGTGATCTGCAATTGCGATAGCAAACCGCGACACGAGTTGCTTGATTCGGTCTGATAGCTGCAGCGCATTACCCTTGTGGGAGCGGGCTTGCTCGCGAATGCGGTGGGTCAGACGCTCAAATTGTGCCTGACACGCCGCCTTCGCGAGCAGGCTCACTCCTACAGTTGACCGCATTCCAATGTGGGAGCGAGCCTGCTCGCGAAGGGGCCAGCCGACCCAGCGCTTTACTCTTTGACACTCATGTATTCCTTTGCCCACAGGATGTATTCCTCAGGCTGGGTATAGGTGTGCGTCAATTCGGTCGCGCTCAGATCCGATGCCTGAGTGAAAATCTGCCGCTGTTCGCGCAGGCTGTCGTACGTCGCTTTGATTGCCGCAAAGTACGCGCCATGACCGTCGATGGTCACGCGCACGCCGAGCTCGGCCAGACGCTTGTCGTCGCGCAGCGCCGGGTTGCCGTAGGTGACCAGCATCAGCGGCACGGTCAGGTGTTCGGCGATCTGTTCCAGTTGATCGAAGTCTTGAATGCCAACCATGCAGATGCCGTCAGCGCCCGCCGCTTGGTATTGCTTGGTGCGGCTGATGATTTCCTGGTTGGGCAGGATGCCGGCGTTGGTGCGCGCGATGATCGCCATTTCCGTGTCGACCCGGGCTTCCAGTGCCGCGCGGATCTTGCCGACGCCTTCGGCGACGGTGATCAGGTCGGTGGATTTACGGCCGAATTGCGCGGGCAGCAAGGTGTCTTCGATGGTCAGGGCGGCGACGCCGGCGCGTTCCAGTTCAACGATGGTGCGCATCACGTTGAGGGCATTGCCGTAGCCGTGGTCGGCGTCGGCGATTACCGGCAATTGCGCGACGCGGCCGATACGGGTGGCCTGTTCGGCGAACTCGCTGAGGGTGATCAGGGCAAAGTCAGGGGCACCGAGCACCTGCAACGAGGCCACGGAACCACCGAGAATCCCCACTTCAAAACCCAGGTCAGCGGCGATACGGGCCGACATCGGGTCGAACACCGATGCTGTGTGGTAGCAAGTGTCGGAGGCCAGCAACTGACGGAAGTTACGGCGCAAATCTTGATGAGAAAGCCTGGACATACGAGTTCCACCAATACAAAGGAATGGAAAGGCTTGAGCAAATGTGTCAACGCCGAAGGTTTAAAAGGCTATCACGCGAATGGGTCAAGGATCATGACGAATTTGCGCGGCTGGTCAGGCGGGGAGCCGTTTGCTGAAAGGTATCACCTGTGGGCAGGGGATTTGTCTGTGCTCAGGCAATTTCTGAAGTGAGGAGATTTTTGAGGAGTGGAGATAACTGTGGCGAGGGGATTTATCCCCGATCGGCTGCGAAGCAGTCGCAAAATCCGGTAAATGCGGTACATCAGGGGAAAAGAGGTGGCTGGTTTTGGGGCCGCTTCGCAGCCCAACGGGGATAAATCCCCTCGCCACAGGGATCTCCTGCGTACAGGTGATCTTCATACCCACTCGAAAGCAGTGAGGGGTTAAGCAGCCACAGCCTGCTGCTGTTGATTCGGCAGCATCACCGCGCGTACCGAATTGCCCGGTTGCAGCTGCAAACGTTGCGCCGTCAGGCGATCAACCACCAGGCTGCTGCCGACGCGGCGACCGCGGGCGACGGTGATGCGGCAGTTTTCCAGACGACGGTTGTGGATCAGCCACAACGGCGCCTGCTCATCTGGCGTGCCAAGGCTCAAGGTCAGTTCCAGGCTGTCGCGCACGGTGCGGATGTTGCGGATCGGCGCCTCAATCACCGGGCCGCCGTCAAAAATGTCGATGTAACCTTTGTGCGCAAATCCTTCGGCTTGAAGAATCTTCAGCGCCGGCTCGGTATTCGGGTGCGCCTGACCGATTGCAGCCTGCGCCTGTTCGGTGAGCAGGCAGGTGTACAACGGCTGACGCGGCATCAGTTCGGCGATGAACGATTTGTTGCCCAGTCCGGACAAGTGGTCGGCATGGGTGAAATCCATCTGGAAAAAGTGTCGCCCCAAACTGTCCCAGAACGGCGAACAACCCTGCTCATCAGCGCTGCCGCGTAGTTCGGCGATCATCCTTTCGCCAAACAGATGCGGAAACTCGGCGACGAACAGCAAACGCCCCAACGACAACAGTCGTCCATTGCTGCCGGTGCGCTGATCATGGCGCAGGAACAGCGAACACAGCTCCGATTGCCCGGTCAGTTCGTTGTTGAGGAACAGCGTCGGAATCTGCCGCTGAATCCCCAGATCCGGTGCCGAACTCACAGTCAAACCAACGCGATAGTTGTACCAGGGCTCGCGCAAACCGACCGCGCCCGACATCGCGCTGACGCCGATCACCCGCTGGTCATCGTCTTCGAGCACGAACAGATAGTCGGCGTCGGCGCGTTCCACCTGTTCGGTGAACGCACGTTGCGCCCAGCGCACCCGGTGCGCCAGGCGATCTTCGTTGGCCGGCAGGGTGGTGAACCCCGGGCCGGCCTGTTGAACCAGCGTCATCAACGCAGGCAGGTCGCTGACTTTGACCGGGCGGACAATCATGCGGTAACTCCTTTTACGCGCCTGTTGGGGCGGTTCACAGGGCAATCAGCCGGATCGGGCTGCCTTCGCTCACGTTCAATGCGGCGCACAGGGCCGGGGTGAGGGCCAGCGGTTGCCCTGGCTGATAATCCAGTTCGGCGACAATCGCGCGGTAACCGTGCAGCGCGTCATTGCTCAGCAGATAACGGCCACGCGCATCGATCTGTGGTTGCGAATGGACTTGAGCGGTCTGGCTATGGGTGATCGAGCGAATGTTCACTGTGCGCGCATACAGCGTCGGGCCAGCGTCGAACAGGTCGATGTAGCTGTTGGTTTCGAAGCCTTCGCGCTGAAGAATGTCGAAGGCTTCCTGACCGTCCGGGTGGACGCGACCGATACATTCCTGCGCCGCCAACGGCAGCATCGGCACGTAAATCGGGTATTGCGGCATCAGTTCGGCGAGAAAGCGCCGGCTCTGCAACCCGCACAGGCGCTCGGCTTCAACGTAGGGCAAGTCGAAAAAATGCTTGCCCAGTGCATCCCAGAATGGCGAGTTGCCGTCCGCATCGCTGTAACCGACGATTTCGGTAATCACTGCCTCGGCAAAACGTTGCGAATGAGCGGCGATAAACAGCAAACGCGCTCGCGAGAGCAATTCAGAAAATGGCGTGCGCTCCAGCGCCGCGTCGATGTGGAAACCGCGCAGCAAGGTGTGATCGTTGAGGTCGTGGCATAGCGACAACGCCGGCACGCCGTGTTCGATGTTCAGCTCGCGCGAGGCACTGGTGAAGTGACGGTTGCGCAGGCTGTAGAACGGTTCATCAAAACCCGCCGTCGAGACAATCTCGGAGCAACCGACGAGGCGCCGGTTATCCATATCTTCGAGCACGAAAAAGTAATTCTCCGGGCCGTGCGCGCTCGCATCGCGCTCGAACGACGCACAGGACGCGGCGATTTTCTCGCGCAACCGTTCGCTGTCATCCGGCAGGGAGGTCACGCCCACCAGACTGTCGCGGGCCAATTGTTGCAACTGAGGCAGGTCGGTTATCTCGACTGGGCGTAAGACCAGCATGGATGTACTCCTGTATCAAAAGATTCGGCGAATTCGCCGAACCTGACTATCACTGTCGGTTTCCACGCGCGAAATCAGCGGTCGCCTGATTTGTTGTCAGACGCCGCCCTTTTTTATGTCAGCCATTGCTCGGATCGGGCAGTGCGGTGCTGGCGCCGAGCTTGTTGAGAAAGAACAGGTACACCAGCCCCAGCGCGATCCAGATCATGCCGAGTTTTTGTGCATCGACGCCCATGTTGTACATGATGGCCGCGACGATGATGAAGCCGATCACCGGGCAGATCAGGTGGCGGATAACCTGGCCGGATTTCTGCCGACGCCAGTAGTAATTGATCACCGTCAGGTGCAGCAGCATGAAACCGCTGAGTGCGCCGAAGTTGACCAGCGAGGTCAGGGTGTCGACCGAATTGATGAACAGGTAGCAGATCAGCAGCGACAGCACCGCGACGAGATAGATACTCAGGTACGGCGTGTTGTGTTTCGGGTGCACCTTGGCTAGCACTTTCGGCAGTTTGCCGTCGCGGGCCATGCCAAACAGCAGACGCGACACGGCGGCTTGCGAGGTGATCGCTACAGCAACGCCCCACGCCAATGCAGTCGCTACGCCGGTGACGGTTGCCAGCCAGCTGCCAGCGGCGATTTCGGCGATTTCATAGAATGCGGTGTCGGCGGATTTGAAGCCCATGCCGGCTGCCAGATCGGTGGCAATCCAGGTTTGCGCGACGAAAATCACCCCCATCACGATCAGCGTGATCAGTGCGGCTTTGCCGACGCTTTTGCCCGGATCATCTTTGATTTCCTCGGCGAGCGTCGAGATCGCGTCGAAGCCGAGGAACGACAGCACGGCAATCGATACCGCTTGCATCAGCAGGGCGAAGTTGAAGGTTTCCGGGTTGTACAGCGGCGCCAGGGTCAGCTCGCCATTACCGCCACCGTTGTGCAGGGCCGTCCACGCGTAGAACAGGAAAATGCCCAGCACGACCAACTGTGCCAGCAGAAAAATGATGTTCATCCGCGCCGTGAAAGTGATGCCGCGCAGGTTGACGAACGTCGCGCTGACCAGGAACGCCAAAATGAAGCCGACTTTCGGAATGTCCGGATACAAATGATTGAGCGCCATCGCCGCGTACACATACAGCAGCGGTGGAATCAGTAGATAGTCGAGCAGCATCAGCCAGCCCGCGATGAAGCCGACGTGTTGATTGAGGCCGCGTTGCGCGTAGGAATACACCGAGCCGGCAATCGGAAAAGCCTTGGCCATGCTGCCGTAGCTCAGCGCGGTGAACAGCATTGCCACCATGCCAATGATGTACGCCAGCGGCACCATCCCCGGTGCCTCGGCGTTAACGTAGCCGTACACGCCGAACGGGGCGATGGGGATCATGAAGATCATCCCGTACACCACCAGGTCGGTGAGCGTCAGGCTCCGTTTCAACTCTTGCTTGTAGCCGAATTCTTCAATTTCCATGAAGCGCAACTCCTTGTCAGCCAATCGGTCGTTTTAGTTGTTATGTCGGTCCATCGTTTACAGCTTCAGCGGTCTTTCGTTACAGCAATGGCGCGAGGTATCCGGCCCAGCGCGATACGGCTTCGGGGCTGCGCAGCAAATCGTTGCGCACCTCGATCAGCACCGAGTCGAGGCCTCGCGCATCGCCGTGTACGGGCACGGTCATGTCACCCAGTGGATCAATCTTGTACGGCTGATTGCCCGCGACTTTCAGCGGATGTTCGCCGAGGCCATCGAGCAGACGTTGCGCGTACTCCTTTGCTTGACCGAACAGCACGCCGATTTCCAGTGGTCGTGGCTGGCCGTAATACACCGGGGTGAAACTGTGGATCCCCACCACGCGCACCGGTTGTCCTTGTGCAACGCGTTCATCGATCAGCGTCTGCAAACGCGCATGAAACGGCTTGAACAGTGTCTGACGCCGGTATTCGCGCGTGGCTTCGTCCAGCTTGCGGTTACCCGGAATCTGATAAATCTCGCTCTGTGCCGGAATGCTGTCCGGCGCATGGCGTGGGCGATTCAGGTCGATCAGCAACCGTGAATAGTTTGCGCTCAACAGCGTTGCGCCCAGTTGTTCCGACAGTTGCTCGGCCAGTTGCAGTGCGCCAATGTCCCAGGCGATGTGTTCACGTGCGGCGGCATCATCCAGGCCCAGATTGTTCAGGGCTTCGGGGATGTAGCGGCTGGCGTGCTCGCACACCAGAATCAAAGCATGCGTCGAGTCGGCGCGGCTCAGGTTGTAGACCGGTCGGGTAAACAACCCCAGCTCGGCGGATTCAGTACAGGCGTGCATAGTGCTCACACAGGTCAGCGGGCGAGAGCTGTTCCGTCAGCGCCAGTTCCTCGGTTTTAAGGGCGTGGTACGTGTCGAGCAACGGCTTGGGCAGCCATTCGTTGAAGGCTGCACTGTCGCGCAGGCAATCCAGTGCCTGGCCCAGCGAGGCGGGCAGGGCAACAATGCCCCGAGCCTTGCGTTGCTCATCGTTGAGTGAATCGGGAATTTCGTCGGTGATCGCGTTCAGCGCCAGACGCTGCTCGATGCCCAAGCGTCCGGCGATCAGTAAGGCGGCCATGGCCAGATGCGGCGAGGCAGTGGCGTCCATGGCGCGGAATTCGAGGTTGAACTGGTGGGCCACGGATTTGCCGCCGAGAGTCACGGTCGGGCAGATGCGCAACGCCGCTTCCCGATTTTGCTGGCCGAGGCAGGCATAGGACGCGCTCCAGTGATGTGGCTGCAAACGCTCATACGAAACCGGCGTTGGCGCGGTGAACGCACACAGCGCTGGCAAGCAGTGCAGGATTCCTGCGGCCCAATGCTGACCGATGCTCGACAGACCGTTGCTGGTACCAGCGTCGTACAGCATCGGCTGGCCGCCCAGATCGAGCAGGCTGACATGCAGATGCACACCGTTGCACACCGCTTCCGCCGCAGTTTTCGGCGCGAAACTCAAGTCGAGGCCCATTTGCCGGGCGATCTCCCGGGTGATCTCGCGAACGTTGACCGCGCGGTCTGCGGCCGCTACGCCGAGCGTCGGACGGCAGGTGATTTCGTATTGATGCTTGCCGTATTCGGGCAGGAACATTTCCGGCTCGACGCCGCCAGCACGCAGGGCGCTAAGCAACCAGCCACCGAATTCGGCCCCCTGACGCTGGGCTTCGAGGGAGAACGCCAAGTGTTCGGCTACACCTGCGTGAAGGTTGAATTCGTGTTCAAACGCGGCGTTGACCTGCAAGCCCAACTCATCGCGATAACGTTCGATTTCATCGCGCAGCAGCGTGCGTGGGCAGGCGCCCCACGGGCGGCCATCGGTTTCGCGGATATCGCCGTGAATGAAGTCCAGCGCTGGCGCAC
Organism: Pseudomonas sp. P1.31; assembly: GCF_001269815.1. Taxonomy (NCBI): domain Bacteria; kingdom Pseudomonadati; phylum Pseudomonadota; class Gammaproteobacteria; order Pseudomonadales; family Pseudomonadaceae; genus Pseudomonas; species Pseudomonas sp. P1.31. Next base: position 29,951 of record NZ_LHVN01000014.1, read on the forward strand.
TCGCGTCCGGGCCATTGCTGACGGTGACGCGGCTGCTCAGATCCGGGATCAGCCGCAAGTCGCCATAAGCGCCCCATGGATTGGTCGAGGCGATAACGTCCTGTGGCGTCAACGCACTGTTGGCCGGCACCCAGCCGCAACCCGCCGCTTGATAATGCTCAAGCTCATCGGTGGGAAACGAGCGGCCACGGGTGATGCCGATCAAGTCAGTGGTGACGATGGTGGTCATCGGCAGCGGCGTCAGGCGCGCACTCATGGCTGCATCTCCTGCAACCGGCCGAGTACGGTTTGGGTGTCGGTGATCCAGCAGTAACCTTTGATCGCGTTCAGGCAGGCGTTGTGCCGTTCGGCGCTGTAAGTGGCGCAGGCGTCTTCGACCAGCGTGACCAGATAACCGCGATCGGCAGCATCGCGCACGGCCATGTCGACACATTGGTCGGTGACGATGCCGGCGATGATCAGGTGACGGGTTTCGAGGTTGCGCAGCACGTAGTCGATGTTGGTCGAGTTGAACACGCCGGACGAAGTTTTCGGCAGAACGATTTCGTTTTCTATCGGCGTCAGGTCTTCGATGATTTTCGCTTGCACGCTGCCCTTGGGCAGGTGCATGTCCGAAAGTTTGTGGTCGAGCGAACGGTCGCGACCATCGGCGGTGAGGCTTTCGATAATAGTGTGCAGCACGTTCTGCCGCGCTTCGCGAAAGGCACTGAGCAAGCGCCGTTGATTGGGCACCACCTGCATATGCGTACGGGTCAGGAAGTACTCGGCGTCCGGATCGTTGAGGTGCGGATCGAACTGCGGTTCGAGCCAGGCACGCTGCATGTCCACCAGCAACAGCGCGGTGTGGTCGGTGACAAACGGCAAGTCCCGCGGCGAGCGGTGGGGAAGGCTGAACATCCTTATTTATCCTCCAGCAAGTGGGTGGCGAAGTCGTTGCGCAAAGCGTCGATGCCGTCCAGGCGATCGGCGAGGTTGTCAGTGCGCAAGGTCAGGCAGGCGATCAGCGCCTCGACCTGGGCCAGCGCCGGCACCATGGTGTCGAACGGCGAGGCTGATTCGACCGGGGCGCTGATGATCAAGTCGGCCAGTTCGCGCAGCGGCGAGGCATAAATGTCGGTGAACAGCACCACCCGCGCGTTGTTGGTTTTCGCGGCGGTGGCCACGCGCAGCGCTTGCGTCTGATAGCGGCGATAGTCGAACAGCAGGACGACGTCCTGACGTTGCAGGTCGAACAGCCTGTCGGGCAATTGCGCGTTGTCTTCCAGCGCAAAGCAGCCGGGGCGCAGCAAACGCAAGTGATTGAGCAGGTAAGTCGCCATCAGGCTGCTGAAACGGCCGCCAAAGCAATACACCTGATGCCGCGCGTCGAGCAGCCAGTCGGTCAGGATGCGCACGTCTTCGGGTTGGATCAGCGATTGGGTTTCGACCAGCAAACGATGACTGTCGGCCAGGTAATGGCTCCAGGCGTCGTCCTTGTTTTGCTGTGCGCGAGGCTGCAACAGCGTGCGCGGTGAGCGCAGGCGATGATCCATGTCGCTGAGAAGGGCATCTTGGAATTCGGCGTAACTGCCAAACCCGAGTTTTTTCACCAGACGGACGATGGTCGGATCACTGACGCCGGCATGATCGGCCAGACGTGCCATCGGCCCCAGACCATTGCGCGGGTACTGATCGAGCAAGGCGCGAACGACTTTGCGCTCCGACGGCGTAAGATCCAGGCCGGGATCGGTGATCAGGTCTCTGAGAGGGGGCATCCGGGCTCCTGCTGGATGGGTTTGTCGAATTTGCTTCACAATTCGCCAAAACAGTATTTATGTAACTGAGGTTACATGTCTAGCGAATTTTTCGTGGGTTGGCCAAGCTGTGAAACAGCTACGAAACGCCCGTGTAACAGGGTCTACGCGGTGGTCGACTGGGCTTGTAGTCCATTGCCCATTGTTGTGTCAGACATTACCGATATTTGCTGACGCGGATCATCAATGCCTGAACAGCGAGTTGCCCGCTAAGCCCCTGTTTACGGCACAATTGCCGCCCGCGAAGATTGCATTAGTCCATTTCAGACCCTGCGAGTGAGTGATTCCCTGTGCAAACCACCCGGTTGACTCTGATTTGCCATGCTCGAACCGTCGCACAGAAATTGGCGTGTTTTCCTACAAACGAGCCTGTTGAAAATCCGCTGGCGGCGTCCGACTTGCTGGCTGATAGATATGCCACGACGTCCCGTGTGCTGTGTGGCCCGGAATTGCGTACACAACAGACCGCTGCGTGGTTTGGCGCAAACGCGCAGATCGACGAGGCACTGCGCGATTGCGATTGGGGTCGCTGGCACGGTCAGTCGATCAAGGAGCTGCAACATAAGGAAGGCGAAGCGCTGCAAACCTGGCTGGCAGACCCGAGTGCCGCACCGCATGGCGGCGAATCGGTGGTTGAGGTCTCTGTGCGCATGGCGAAATGGCTGGACGAATTGAAGGCGACGCATGGCCATATCGTCGCGGTGACTCACCCCTACATCGTGCGCGCGGCGCTGATGCAGGTGGTGCAGGGCGCAGCCTTCAACGCGATAGACGTCGAACCGCTGGCGGCGGTCGAATTACGATTTAACGGTATCTGGCGTTTGCGTTTGCCGGGTATCGACCTTGAGGAAAGATTTTGATGAAACAACTATTGGTCATCGGCATCGGCGCCGGCAATCCCGACTACATCACCATGCAAGCGGTGAAAGCGCTGAATCAGGTCGACGTGTTCTTCCTGATGGACAAGGGCCAGAGCAAGGACAAGCTGATCGACCTGCGCCGGGAGATCTGCGATCGCTATATCACCGATCCCGACTATCGCTTCGCCGAAGCGCATTGCCCGGAACGCGAGCGCGGCGACGTAGATTACACCTCGGCAGTGGTGGATTTGAACCAGGCCAAGCAGCAGACCTTCGAGCGGATGATCAACGAAGAATTATCCGACGGCCAATGTGGCGGTTTCCTCGTCTGGGGCGACCCGGCGTTGTACGACAGCACCGTGCGTATTCTGCAATCGATTCTGGCCGAGGGCCGCTGCGAGTTCGAGTTTGAGGTGATTCCGGGGATCACCAGCGTTCAGGCGCTGGCGGCGCAGCACAAAGTGCCGTTGAACACCATCGGGCGCTCCATCGAAATCACCACGGGCCGGCGTTTGGCGGCGGGGAAGGTGAGTGACACTGACAGTCTGGTGGTGATGCTCGACGCGGAAGATTCCTACCATCATGTGGCGGATCCGCAGACGCAGATATATTGGGGCGCCTACCTGGGCACGCCGGATGAGATTTTGATCAGCGGCAAGTTGGGGGAAGTGGCTGACGAGATAGAGCGCGTGCGCAAGGCGGCGCGGGCTGAGCATGGGTGGATTATGGATACCTATTTGTTACGCAAGCCTTAGGTCTTCGCTGGTCGGGCGGGCCTCTTCGCGAGCAAGCCTTGCTCCTACAAGGATCACCGCGATCCCTTGTAGGAGCAAGGCTTGCCCGCGAAGGCATATTCAAAAACACCTCAAGAACTGGCATTGACCCCACGCCCAAACCGCTCCCGATACACCGACGGCGGCACCCCGACCACGCTGCGAAACGCCACCCGAAAGCTCTCCACCGAGCGATACCCGCAGCGCAACGCAATCTGATCGGTATTGTGCTGCGTACTCTCAAGCAACTCCCGCGCCCGCGCCAGCCGTTCATGCTGCAACCACGCCTTCGGCGACTGCCCACTGGCCTCGGTAAAACGCCGCAGAAACGTGCGCTCACTCATCGCCGCTTGGCTGGCCAGATCACGCACTTCCAGCGGCTCATGCAAACGCTCGCGCGCCCATTGCATCACCCGTGACAAATCATTGCGCGGCGTTGCGCTGACCGGCGTTGGAATGAATTGCGCCTGACCGCCGGTGCGCTGCGGCGACATCACCAGTCTTCTTGCCACCGAATTGGCGACCTGAGTACCAAAGTCCCGTGCCACTAGATGCAGGCAGGCATCGATTCCCGCTGCACTGCCCGCCGAAGTGATCAACTGGCCGGAGTCGACGTAAAGCACATCCGGGTCGACGTCGATCGCCGGAAAGCGCTGCGCCAGTTCCGTGGTGTAGCGCCAATGCGTGGTGGCGCCGTGGCCGTCGAGCAAGCCAGTGGCCGCCAGCACAAACACGCCAGAGCAGATCGACAGCAGTCGTGCACCGCGCGCGTGAGCCTGACGCAACGCCTCGATCAGGGGCGGCGGCACCGCTGCATTGCGGTCGCGCCAACCGGGAATGATGATGGTGCGCGCCTCGGCGAGTAGCTCCAGGCCACCATCGGCCAGCACTTGAATTCCGCCCATTGCGCGCATCGGGCCTTGATCGACGGCGGCAATCGCGTGTTCGTACCACGGGAAATCGAACTCCGGCCGCGCCAGTCCGAAAATCTCCACGGCGATGCCGAACTCGAAGGTACAGAGGCCGTCGTAGGCCAGAATCGCGACCAGTCCTGGTGAAGTAGGCATTTGGCGGAAAATTCCCGGTGAGTGTCTTGTGCGCCACTGTAGCGACTTGCGCCGGCTCGATAAAGTCTGTTCACACCCCATCAGACGTAGGAGCAATACCCATGACCAGCCTGGTTCGCGACATTCCTGCCGCACCGTCGGCGATTGCCTTGATGCACTTCAGCAACCGTCTGACCTTCGAAACCGATTGTTCCGACGTGTTCAGCAGCCAAGAGGCGGGGGAGATCGATTTTGTGCTGGTCGATGTGCGCGGGCCGCTGGCTTTTGAGCGCGGGCATGTGCCGGGCGCGATCAACATTCCGACACGGCTGCTGACGGCTCAAGGTTTGGCGGGCTACCCGAGCAACACATTGTTTGTGGTGTATTGCGCCGGCCCGCATTGCAACGGCGCCAATAAGGCCGCGGTGAAACTGGCGGCGTTGGGTTATCCGGTCAAGGAAATGATCGGCGGCGTGACGGGTTGGCTGGATGAAGGGTTTGCACTAAGCGTGGCGCACCCCGCCAACACCCCCATCAACTGCGCCTGCTGAATCATCCAGTGTAGGAGCTGCCGAAGGCTGCGATCTTTTGATCTTGCTTCTAAAAAAACCAGATCAAAAGATCGCAGCCTGCGGCAGCTCCTACAGGGAATTTGTGAGTTTTCTGCTCTGAAAAAGGACTTGTCCTACAGCCTCCGCACCACGACGGCGCAGCCTTTGACCTCGGTCAATCGACTCGCCGATCTTCTGTAAATATTTGTCGCTTAAACACAATTTACCCTGTGCGCGCCGCCATAGACTGCCGGCCTCTTCGGTTTTTGCTGCTAAATGGCCATGACCGAACGCTGAATCGAAAGCTGCCAATAAAAGCCTCCGCACACAGGAGTTATAAATGAAGAAGCTAGTGATGTTCGGTGCCCTGGCACTGTCGATGTTGTCCCTGACCGCTGTGGCCGAAGACGCCAAACCGATCCGCATCGGTATCGAAGCCGGTTACCCGCCATTCTCGATGAAAACCCCTGACGGCAAACTCACCGGTTTCGACGTGGATATCGGCGATGCGCTGTGCGCGCAGATGAAAGTCAAATGTACCTGGGTTGAGCAAGAGTTCGATGGCCTGATCCCGGCGCTGAAAGTGAAGAAGATCGACGCGATTCTGTCGTCGATGACCATCACCGACGACCGCAAGAAGAACGTCGATTTCACCATCAAGTACTACCACACCCCGGCCCGCTTCGTGATGAAGGAAGGCTCCGGCGTCAAAGACCCTCTAACTGAGCTCAAAGGCAAGAAAGTCGGCGTGCTGCGTGCCAGTACTCATGACCGTTACGCCACTGAAGTGCTGGTGCCGGCCGGGATCGACCTGGTGCGTTACGGCTCGCAGCAGGAAGCCAACCTCGACATCGTTTCTGGTCGTCTCGACGCCATGCTGGCCGACTCGGTCAACCTCAGCGACGGTTTCCTGAAAACCGATGCCGGCAAAGGTTTTGAATTCGTTGGCCCGACCTACGAAGACGCCAAGTACTTCGGCGGCGGCGCTGGCATTGCCGTGCGCAAGGGCGATACCGCCCTGGCTGAGCAATTCAACAAAGCCATCACCGAAATCCGCGCCAATGGCGAGTACAAGAAAGTCCAGGACAAGTACTTCGACTTTGATGTTTACGGTCATTAATACGCCGTAAGAAAAAAGTGGCCCCGTTTGCGCGGTGGCCACTTTTTTTGCGCCCATGATTTATCCTGCACCACACATTTCTAATGTAGGAGCTGCCGCAGGCTGCGATCTTTTGATCTTGTTTTTGAGTG
>NZ_LHVN01000015.1:0-41613 GCF_001269815.1 Pseudomonas sp. P1.31
GGCTGCGATCTTTTGATCTTGTTTTTGAGTGTCAAGATCAAAAGATCGCAGCCTGCGGCAGCTCCTACAGAAACATCGGAGTTTTCCTATGCAACGCATCGATCATGTTCTGCCCTGGAGCCACTTGGGCAGCGAGCGCTCCCTCAGCGTGTTTCGCTACGGCGCCGGCACTCGCAAGGTGTACATCCAGGCCAGCCTGCACGCCGATGAACTGCCGGGCATGCGCACCGCGTGGGAACTCAAGCAACGTCTCAACCAACTTGAGCAAGAAGGTCGACTGCAAGGCGTGATCGAACTGGTGCCGGTGGCCAACCCGATCGGGCTCGACCAGCACCTGCAAGGCGCGCACATGGGCCGCTTCGAGCTGGGCAGCGGCAAGAATTTCAACCGCGCGTTCGTTGAACTGAGCGCGCCGGTCGCGGCGATGATCGGCGAGCGTCTTGGCGCCAATGCCGAGGCCAACGTCGCGCTGATCCGTCAGACGATGTTCCAAGTGTTAGATGAGCTGCCAGCCCCGACTTCGCAATTGGAAGCGATGCATCGCTTGCTGCTGCGTCATGCTTGCGATGCGGATATTACCCTCGATCTACACTGCGATTTCGACGCGGCGATTCACCTTTATGCGTTGCCGCAACACTGGCCGCAGTGGCAATCGCTGGCCGCACGGTTGAAGGCGGGCGTGGCGTTGTTGTGTGAGGACTCGGGCGGCAGTTCGTTTGACGAATCCTGTTCGACGCCGTGGTTGCGTTTGGCGCGGGCCTTCCCGGATGCGGCGATTCCCGCTGCGAACCTCGCGACCACGCTGGAGCTGGGCAGCATGGGCGACACCCGCGTCGATCAGGCCCAAGCCAATTGCGAGGCGATTCTGGGTTTCCTTGCCGAGCAGGGTTTCATCAGCGGCGAATGGCCGGCCGCACCGAGCGAGTGCTGCGAAGGCTTGCCGTTTGAAGGCACCGAATACCTGTTCGCGCCGCATCACGGTGTGGTGAGTTTCCTGCGCAATGCGGGTGAATGGGTGGAGAAGGGCGATGCGCTGTTTGAGGTGGTGGATCCGTTGCAGGATCGCGTGACCACCGTGCGCGCCGGCACCAGTGGCGTGTTGTTTGCGATGGATCGCGGGCGTTATACGGAGCCTGGGATCTGGCAGGCGAAAGTGGCGGGGCGGGTAGCGTTTCGTACCGGGAAATTGACTAACGACTGAAAATTTTCGCGGAATTTTCCGGCCTCTTCGCGGGCAAGCCTTGCTCCCACAAGACCTACGCCGAACTTGTAGGAGCAAGGCTTGCCCGCGAAGGCGCCATCAACAACACCACTGAATTTCGATCCCTCACCGAGGAATGTTAGGCTCACCCCCGAACCCGACACTCTGTGAAGGAAGGCTCTATGTTGAAGGCGTTTGCTCTGTTGACCCTGCTGGCGTCCACCGCCGTTCAGGCTCAAACCTCGCTGCAATCCGATCTGCCGCTCAAGTACATCGAACAGGTTCACGCCGACGCCGAGTCGCGTCCGCTGGTGATTTTCCTGCACGGTTACGGCAGTAACGAAGCCGATTTGATCGGCATGAAGTTCCAATTGCCAGCGCAGTACAACTACCTGTCAGTGCAGGCTCCGTTGTCGTTGGGCGAAGGACGTTATCAATGGTTTCGCAAGAAAGGCGAAGGTGCCTACAACGGCGAGACCGATGATCTGAAGGTCAGCGGCCAGAAACTGCGGGATTTTGTCGCGCAAGCGGCGAAGAAATATCACACCACCCCGGACAAGGTGTACCTGATAGGTTTCAGTCAGGGCGCGATGATGACCTACGAAGTGGGCTTGCGACCGCCGGCAGCTGTTGGCGGTATCGCGGCGTTGAGCGGACGCTTGTTGCCGGTGTTAAAAACCGAGCTGAAGGCCGAACAACAACCGCTGCCGCTGAGTATCTTCATCGGCCACGGTACCGCCGATGATCGTGTGCCGTATCACGACGGCGCCGAAGCCAATTCCCTGCTGCAGAAGCTCGATTACAAACCGCAATTCAATGCCTATCCCGGCGTTGGCCACAGCATCAGTGCGGCCGAACTGCGGGATCTGAACGGCTGGTTGCAGCAGCTCAATCCTTGAGGATGGTCTTGATCAGCTTGTCGTGGCCGGCCTTGTCGCTGACCCGGGAAATCACCTGAACCAGCGCCATGTGCGTGCCGGAGCCGGCCATCAACGTGGTGTTGAGGGTCTGGCCGCCGCCCTGAGTGGCGGTGCTGTCGACCTGGCGCAGGCCAAGGCCGGTGCCTTTCTGCGTCAGACTTTTCTCGCTGAGCTTGTTGAAGTCCGGCAGCGCCTTACGCTGAGCGTCGATGAAGTCCGACACGGTGCCGTCGAGGAACGCGCTGTCGTTGTCCTTGACGTTATTGCCTTCGGGAATCAGGTTTTCGGCGGCGATGACCACGGTTTTCGTCGTCTGGTTGGTGTACATCGTGCCCTTGGCGCCCGTCGGGCTGGTCGGCAATGGGTCGGCCACGAAGCCTTTGGGCAGGACGAAGGTGAACTTGCCGTCGAGCATCGAGACTTTCTCGGCGCTGGCGGTTTCTTTGGCCTTGGCCGCTTGAGCGTTGATGGCGCCGAGGCCGGCGACTGCCGCGAGTAAAAGGACAACGGCTTTTTTGCTCAACAGTGACATTCGAATCTCCAAGGGATGGTCGCGCTTAGGCGGGCGATCATCCCATGCAGAGGCCTGGCACTCCAGCCCGGCTCGTCTGAACCGGCCTCCTGAGGTCGGGTATGCACCTTGTGGCGAGGGGATTTATCCCCGCTGGCGTGCGCAGCGCGCCCATCTTTTTTACGACTGTTGCGCAGCCGAACGGGGATAAATCCCCTCACCACAGGGACAGTTTCAACTTTGAGGTTGGGGCGTTTTAGAGGGAGGAGGTTTTGCCAGCAGCTTGCGGGTAACGCCAAGCATCGCCACTGAAACCGCCACCCCAACCGCAAACCCACTCAAGCCCATGCTCGGCAACGTCAGCGCCGACACCAGACAAAACGCCGAAAACGAATACATCCCCGTCGCCGTCGCGCGCAGCAATGCCGCTGTAAACGCCGGCCCGCGCGTCTGCTGGGAAAATACCGCCATCACACTGCCAAGCACCGGGAACACCGCGAGCAAACCGCTCCAGCGTTCACCGACGGTGCTGGCAAGCATCGTCACCACCAGCGTCAACGCCGCGCCGGCAATCATCCGCCAGATCAACTTGTCTGACTTCGGTGCCGTACCCTTCAGCACTGGTTGCACGTCAGGAAACAAATAAGGCGAGGCGAGCAGGGCAACCGCCGCCGCCACCACCGAAAACGGCAGCGACGGTGGAATCAGCGACAGCACCAGCGCCAACACAGCCCAGACCGTCATCGATATCGCCAGCGCCCATGGCCAGTTCGCCCGTTGCGCGACCTGCGCATAGGTAATGCAGAAAGCGATCATCGCGAACATCGCCGACAACGCCGCCACCGCCGAATGCGCGGCAAATTGCGGCCCCTGTTCGATGGCGATGAAAAACAGAATCGGCCCGACCACCACCGGCAACCCCGACAGCCACCCGGCCACGCTCGGCCCCCAGCGCTTGCCCGCCAAAGAAATCAGCAAGAGAAAACCGGGAATCAGCAGCAGTTTGAGGATCAGCACGCAGGTGGCTCCGTCGAGTGAGAGACGCTCACGTTAGCATCGACGAACGCGGATTGCTGCATCGTTGTACAAAAATTGTATACAAAGTGCTTGAGCGGATAGCCGACTATGCTCTGGTTATCAGGGCTTGCCGGAGTCGATGCCGCGATGAACAGGACACCGAAGGTGTTACGTGGATGCTGCGGCATAGGCTTGTGGGCCTTGTTGCTCACGCCGACCTGGGCCAATTGGCAGGACGCCGTGCCCGGTGCGCAAATCATCGGCACCGGTGATTTCAGTGTGTTCGGTTTCGATGTCTACAACGCGCGATTGTGGAGTGCCGCGCGACCGCTGGCGGAAGGTCAGCCCTTCGCGCTCGAGCTGATTTACCGCCGCACCATTTCTCGCGATGATCTGGTCAAGGCCAGTGTCGACGAAATCAAACGCCTCGGAGGGCCCAGCGTCAGCCCTGCACAGCTGGCCGGTTGGCAGATTCAGATGCAGCAATCCTTCGTCGATGTGCAGGCCGGTACGCGGATCACTGGTGTGTACTTGCCGGGGCAGGGCGCGCGGTTTTTTGTCGGGCAACAGTTGCAGCATGAGATCGATGATCCGCAGTTCGCCCGGGCGTTTTTCGACATCTGGCTGGATCCGCGCACACGCAGTCCCGAATTGCGCGAGCAGTTGTTGGGCATGAGTCGATGAAGATCAAAAGATCGCACCTGTAGGAGCTGCCGAAGGCTGCGATCTTCTGATCTTCAACGTGAACGTCTAAGCTGCGTCTTTCCGACTTGTTTCTGGATGTGTGCGTGAAATTCAGTGTGCCCAAAATCGCCACCGCGCCGTTTTGCCCGCCGGAAGTGGCCGGCAGTGTCGCGGTCGACCCCAACGCCCCCTTCTTCAAACGCGTACTGCGTTTCGCCGGCCCCGGTCTATTGGTGTCGATCGGCTACATGGATCCGGGCAACTGGGCGACTGCGATCGAAGCCGGTTCGCGCTTCGGCTACAGCCTGTTGTTCGTGGTGTTGCTGGCGAGTCTGGCGGGCATGGTCGTGCAATGCCTGTGTTCGCGCCTCGGCATCGCCACCGGCCGCGATCTGGCGCAACTGTCGCGCGAACGCTACAGCACGCCGACCGCACGCTTGCAGTGGGTGTTGGCGGAAATCTCGATAATCGCCACCGACCTCGCCGAAGTACTTGGCTGTGCGTTGGCGTTTCACCTGCTGCTCGGTTGTTCGCTGACCTTCGGCATCGCCCTGACCGCGTTCGACACGCTGCTGGTGCTGGCCCTGCAGAACCGTGGATTTCGCCGACTGGAAGCGATCATGTTGGTGCTGGTCGCGACCATTGGCGTGTGTTTCTTCGTTGAGCTGGTGCTGATCAAACCGTACTGGCCTGACGTTTTCCAAGGCTTCAAACCGTCGCTGTCGGCGATCAGTGATGCAGCGCCGCTGTACCTGGCGATCGGCATACTCGGCGCGACAGTGATGCCGCATAACCTCTACCTGCACACCTCGATCGTGCAGACGCGGATGATCGGCAAGGATCTAGTGAGCAAGCAGGACGCGGTGAAACTGGCGCGCATCGACACCATCGGTTCGCTGGCGCTGGCGTTGCTGGTCAATGCGGCGATTCTGATTCTCGCGGCAGCGGCGTTTCACCAGTCCGGGCATACCGACGTAGTCGACATTCAGGACGCCTATCACTTGCTCGACCCGCTGGTCGGTGGCGCGCTGGCCAGCGTGTTATTCGGCGTGGCGTTGCTGGCGTCCGGGCAGAGTTCGACCTTCACCGGCACCATCGCCGGGCAGGTGATCATGGAGGGTTATCTCAATCTGCGGATTCCGTGCTGGCAGCGGCGCTTGATCACGCGCGGGCTGGCGCTGATTCCGGCGTTTATCGGCGTGTGGTTGATGGGCGATAACGCAGTGGGGAAATTGTTGGTGATGAGTCAGGTGGTGCTGAGTTTGCAGCTGCCGTTTGCGCTGTATCCGCTGATTCGCATGACCAATGACAAACAGCTGATGGGGCCGTTTGTGAATCGGTGGCCGACAAGGGTGTTGGCGTGGGGGTTGTTTGCGGTGATCAGTGGGGCGAATGCCTGGTTGATTCTGCAGTTGGCTGGCTGAATTTTTGTAGTGTTTGGGCTGGCCTCATCGCGGGCAAGCCTTGCTCCTACATTGGATGTGTGAACCCGATCCTGTAGGAGCCGAGCTTGCTCGCGAAGGGGCCGTAACATTCAGAGCAGATTTCGAACAGACAAAAAAAGACCCGGTGCAACCGAAGCTGCACCGGGTTTTTGTTGCCAGCAACCAACGGATGTCGTGGATCCGCCGCCTGCCGTTGAACTCTTGCTTACACGCGTTCCAGCGCCAGCGCCACGCCTTGACCGCCGCCAATGCACAAGGTCGCCAGACCCTTCTTCGCATCACGCTTGATCATTTCATGCAGCAGCGTCACCAGCACGCGGCAGCCCGATGCGCCGATCGGGTGGCCCAGCGCAATGGCGCCGCCGTTGACGTTGACCTTGCTCAGATCCCATTGCAGATCCTTGGCCACCGCCAGCGATTGTGCAGCGAAGGCTTCGTTGGCCTCAATCAGGTCGAGCTGGTCGATGTTCCAGCCAGCCTTGTCCAGGCAGCGGCGAGTCGCCGATACCGGGCCGATGCCCATGATCGCCGGGTCAACGCCGGCGTTGGCGTAAGCGGCGATTTTCGCCAGCACCGGCAAACCGAGGGCTTTGGCTTTTTCCGCGCTCATCAGGATCACAGCGGCAGCACCGTCGTTCAGCGACGAAGCGTTGCCGGCGGTGACACTGCCGTCCTTTTTGAACGCCGGACGCAGTTTCGCCAGCGATTCAGCGGTGGTGTCGCCGCGTGGCTGCTCGTCGACCTTGAACGCGACCGGATCGCCTTTGCGCTGTGGAATCAGGATCGGCGTGATTTCATCGACAAAGCGACCGGCCTCAATGGCGGCGGCAGCTTTCTGCTGGGACGCGGCAGCAAAGGCGTCTTGCTGCTCGCGGCTGATTTCGTATTTGTCGACGAGGTTCTCGGCAGTGATGCCCATGTGGTAATCGTTGAACGCATCCCACAGACCATCGCTGATCATGGTGTCGACGATTTGCGCGTGGCCCATGCGCAGACCGGTGCGGGCGCCCGGCATTACATAGTTGGACAGGCTCATGTTTTCCTGGCCGCCGGCGATGATCACGTCCGCGTCGCCGCAACGGATTGCCTGCGCGCCCAAATGCAGCGCCTTGAGGCCCGAACCGCAGACTTTGTTCAGGGTCAGCGCCGGTACCGCGTGCGGCAGGCCAGCCTTGATCGCCGACTGACGCGCGGGGTTTTGACCTGCGCCGGCGGTCAACACCTGGCCCATGATCACTTCATCAACTTGGGCACCGTCCAGACCGGTTTGTTCGAGCAACTGGCGGATCACCGCCGCGCCCAGATCCACCGCAGAAACGCTGGCCAGGGCACCCTGGAAACTGCCGATCGCGGTACGCGTGGCGGCAACAATGACGACGTCTTGCATTTTCGAATTCCTCACTCGGCAGCGAACTGCATTTCCGGTACGTGATCCGGGACGATCAGTTTACCAGCGGTTTTGGCGACGATTTCCTCGACGCTGACGCCAGGTGCGCGTTCCTTGAGGACAAAAGCGCCATTTTCGATTTCCAGGTAGGCAAGGTCGGTCAGCACACGCTTGATGCAACCAGCGCCGGTCAGCGGCAGGCTGCATTTGGACAGCAGCTTGGACTCACCATCTTTCGATGCGTGGGTCATGATCACGATGATGTTGTCGGCGCCCGCCACCAGATCCATCGCGCCGCCCATGCCCTTGACCAGTTTGCCGGGGATCATCCACGAAGCGATGTTGCCTTCAACGTCGACTTCGAACGCGCCGAGCACGGTCAGGTCGACGTGGCCACCGCGGATCATCGCGAAGGATTCGGCGGAGTTGAAAATCGACGCGCCGATGCGTGCCGTCACGGTCTGTTTGCCGGCGTTGATCATGTCGGCATCGATGGTTTCTTCAGTCGGAAACGGGCCCATGCCGAGCAGGCCGTTTTCCGATTGCAGCATGACTTCCATGCCTTCAGGAATGTAGTTGGCGACCAGGGTCGGAATGCCGATGCCGAGGTTCACGTAGAAGCCGTCCTGCATTTCGCGGGCGACGCGCTGAGCCATTTGTTCGCGGGAAAGTGCCATGTTTTTATTCTCCGTCAGCCTGAATTATTTGCGGATGGTGCGCTGTTCGATACGTTTTTCGAACGTGCCGCAAATGACCCGATCGACGTAGATGCCCGGGGTGTGAATCTGCGTCGGATCCAGCTCGCCGGGTTCGACGATTTCTTCGACTTCGACCACGGTGATTTTGCCGGCGGTGGCGGCCAGCGGGTTGAAGTTCTGCGCGGTGTGACGGTAAACGACGTTACCGAAATGGTCGGCTTTCCAGCCTTTGACGATGGCGAAGTCGCCGGTGATGGATTCTTCCATCAGGTACTTGCGACCCTTGAATTCACGCACTTCCTTGCCATCGGCAACTGGAGTGCCGACGCCGGTGGCGGTGAAGAAGGCCGGAATGCCGGCGCCGCCCGCGCGCATTTTTTCAGCGAGGGTGCCTTGCGGGGTCAGGATGACTTCGATTTCGCCTTTGAGCAGTTGCTCTTCGAACAGCTTGTTTTCGCCGACGTAGGAAGCGATGACTTTGCTGATCTGGCGATCGGTGAGCAGCACGCCGAGGCCGAAACCGTCGACGCCGCAGTTGTTGGAAACGACGGTGAGGTCGCGGGTGCCCTTGCGTTTGATCTCGGCGATCAGGTTTTCCGGAATGCCGCACAGACCAAAGCCGCCGGCGATGACGGTCATGCCGTCCTCAAGCCCGGCCAGGGCTTCCTCGTAAGAACTCACGCGCTTGTCGAAACCTGCCATATGCACCTCTTTTATTATTTGCGGGCGGCTGGCTAGCCGAATGGTTGGAGTGTCGCGCTGGGGGATATATTTGTTAAGTTGATTTTTAAGGTTGATTGATTGATAAAGCTCAATAATCACCGAAATCACCGAAATCACCGAAATCACCGAAATCACCGAAATCACCGAAATCGATGAATACCTGTAGGAGCTGCCGAAGGCTGCGATCTTTTGATCTTAAAAAATCAACGTCAAAAGATCGCAGCCTGCGGCAGCTCCTACATGACCGGGTTTCATGCTCAGAGGTTTTATTATGACCATTAAGCAGATCCGCGCCTTTCTCGCCGTGGCGCAAAGCCTCAGTTTCGCCGTGGCCTGCGAGCGGCTGCACCTGTCGCAATCGGCGTTGAGCCTGACCATCAAAGCTTTGGAAGAAGGTTTGGGCGGGCGCCTGTTCAGCCGCAACACGCGCAACGTCGCGCTGACCCCCGAAGGTGAATCGCTGCTGCCATTAGCGCGACGGCTGATCGCCGATTGGGACAACGCCGAAGACGAAATGCGCCAGCGCTTCAGCCTGCAACGCGGGCGCGTGACGCTGGCGGCGATGCCGTCGTTTGCCGGCAACTTGCTGCCGCCGATCCTCAAGACGTTTCGTGCGCGCTATCCGAACGTCAACGTCACGGTCAACGACGTGATCAACGAGCAAGTGCTGGAAATGGTGCGCGATCGTCAGGTCGAGTTGGGCGTGGCGTTCGAGCCGATGCAGAACACCTCGATGACCTTCACGCCGCTGTATATGGATCGCTTCGTCGCCGTGGTGCCGAAGGATTCGCCGCTGGCCGGGCGTACCGAGATCGATTGGCAGACATTGTTGCAGGAGCCGTTCATTACCTTGCAACGACCCTCGACAGTGCGGGTGATGCTTGAAGAACACTTGCAAGCGCGCGGTATGAAGTTGCCGGTGGAGTTTGAGAGCCATCAACTGGCGACGGTGGGGCGCATGGTCGCCAGTGGGTTGGGGGTGAGCGCGGTGCCGGCGTTGTGTGCCGAGCAAATGCAGGAACTGGGCGCGCATTGTTTGACGTTGATTGATTCGGTTGAGCGGGCGATTGGCGTGCTGACGGAACCGGGGAATGAACGCTCGGCGGCGGCGCAGGCGTTGTTCGATATTCTCCAGCAGGAAAACTATGCCTGAAACGCATCCCGTGTAGGAGCTGCCGAAGGCTGCGATCTTTTGATCCTTGAAGCCAAAATCAAAAGATCGCAGCCTTCGGCAGCTCCTACAGGGGAAATGCGGTGTCAGGGCGTCAGGTGTTGCGTCAGCAGGGGCAAAATCTGTTCGCAAGACGCTTCGATTTTTAGATCGAGCAAATCATCCGCCCGCGTTTTGCCCAGATTAATCGCAATCAACGGTTTACCCCGATCCGCGATCACCCGGCACAAGCGAAACGCTGAATACGCCATCAACGACGACCCCACCACCAACAAACCCGCAGCACTTTCCGCTGCGGCCATCGCCCGTGCCGCCGTATGGGCCGCGACGTTTTCGCCGAAAAACACCACATCCGGTTTCAGCCGTTCGCTGTCGCAATGCGGGCAGCGCGGCGATTGAAAGCGTGCTTCGAACGCCGGGTCGAGCAGGGTATCGCCATCGGGTGCCTGCACCGCATCGACGCCGGCCAGGTACGGGTTCTGCGCTTCCATCACCTGCTGAATGGCGTCGCGCTCGCTGCGTTGGGCGCAATCCAGACACAAAACGCGGTGCAGGCTGCCGTGCAGTTCGATGACATCGTGACTGCCGGCCTGATCGTGCAGGGTGTCGACGTTTTGCGTGATCAGTCCGCTGATTCGCCCGTGGCTCTGCAACGTGGCCAAGGCCTCATGCGCAGGATTCGGCCGCGCCTGGCGTACTCGCGGCCAACCCAACATCGCCCGCGCCCAGTAGCGGCGGCGTGACTCCGGGGCGGCGAGGAATTCCTGATACATCATCGGCTGCCGACCCCGGCGCACGCCGTCGCTGTCGCGGTAATCGGGGATGCCCGAAGGCGTGCTGATGCCGGCGCCGGTCAGTACCAGAAAATCGCCATCGGCCATCGCCTGTTGCAGCGTGTCGAGGTGTTCGCGGGTCGGGCTGTCGAGCATGGCAAGCGCTCCGAAGGCTGGAGGATGACATGCAGGTTAGCACTGACTTTTCTGGCCGGGTTATTTACGCGCCTCCAGTATCAGGTTGAACGGTGTTTGTGTGGCGCGGCGAAAATGCTTGAATCCTGCCTCGGTAAATACTTTGCGCAAACGCAATTCCCCAGCCTGCGCACCGAGACCCAAACCCACCTCCTGCGACAACGAATTCGGCGTGCAAATAAACGTCGACGCCGCGTAAAACAACCGCCCGACCGGGTTGATGTTGTCGTCCAGCGTATCGTTGGCGAATGGCTCGACCAGCAGCACCGTGCCGTCATCTTTCAACGAATCGTAGGCATGCCGCGCAGCACCGACCGGGTCGCCCATGTCGTGCAGGCAGTCGAAATAGCAGATCAGGTCATAGTCATCGCCCGGATAACTTTTCGCGGTGCCCTGAAAAAACGTCGCCCGACTGCTCACGCCACCTTCTTCAGCGCGCTGAGTAGCGACGGTAATCGACGGTGCGTGATAGTCGAAACCGACAAAACGTGAATTGGGAAACGCCTGCGCCATGATCACCGTCGAGGCGCCGTGTCCGCAGCCGACATCAGCAACTTTGGCGCCGGCCTCCAGTTTTGCGACCACGCCGTCCAGCGCCGGCAGCCATTCGGCGATCAAGTGGCCTTTATAGCCGGGCCGAAAGAAGCGCTCGGTGCCGGTGAACATGCACGGATGGTGATCGCCCCAGGGCAGGGCGCCGTTGCCGCGCATGGCTTTGACCAGTTTGTCTTTGTCGTGGAAAAACGATGCCACCACGCCCAGTCCGCCGGCGACGTATACCGGCGAATCCTCCACGGCCAGCGCCAGTGCCTGTTCTTCCGGCAAGCGGAATTGGCCGTCGAGGTGCTCCATGTAGCCGGACGCCGCGTGGGCGCTGAGCCATTCGCGCACCAGACGTGGGTTGCAGGTGGTTTTTGCGGCGAGGGCTTCGGGGCTGATTGGTTGGCTGTCGGCCATCGCCCGGTACAGCCCGAGCTCTTCGCCGACGATGACATTGGCCAGCATCGCCGCGCCGCCCATGTCGTTGACCAGTTTGCCCATGAAGTCGTTGAGTCGGGCCTCGTCCATTGTGTGTGCTCCTGAAACAGGATCACAGTCCGGCGGCGTTGACGGTCGAGGCATGCGCCACCGGGCGGTGGTCGGGGATTCGGGCAGGGCGTTCGCTGCGCCCTGCGGCCCCCTCGACTGGGTATAAATGAGTGTAGGAGCTGTCGAGTGAAACGAGGCTGCGATCTTTTGATTTTGATGCTGATTTTTAAGATCAAAAGATCGCAGCCTCGTTTCACTCGTCAGCTCCTACAGGGGAATGGGTGTGTATTAGAGGTCGCGGGCCATCAGCGCGTGTTCACTGTCCCACGCGCGGAAGCGTTCCATCACTTGCCAGCCGCGTTTGGCGTAGTAGTCCTGCTTGGATTGCGTGTGCAGGTAAAAGCGCGCAAACCCGCAGTCCTTCGCCTCCTGACAAATCCCGTCAATCAAACGCTCCGCCAAGCCTTGCCCGCGCGCCTCGGGGCTGACGAACACGCAGGCCAGCCACGGGCCAAGGTCCGGCCGATGCGCCAGATCATCCCGGGCCAATGCCGCGCCGCCGACCAGCCGTTCGCCGTCCAGAGCAATCAGGCACGACCATTCACCGTTGCTTTGCCCTTGAGCAAATTCACGCTGCCAATCGGCCAAGGGCTGATGCGCATATTCGTAATGAAATTGCTGATGAATCCATTCGGCATAGCGATCGCTGTGTTGCATGTGATGCGCGAGCCAATCGATTTGCAGTGACATCGGTCGAGTCCGTTCCAGAGGCGGTCGTGCATCAAAAACCAATCCACCGCCGCTGGCAATCCCGAGGCTGTTGCAGCGGCTTTACAGATTTCCACCATTCATCGGCAAAGCAGCGGTTTTGACGGGTTGCCGGACGATTGGCCGGGACGCCAGGCAGACGCGGCGCGATAGTGATTGAGCGGGGTCACTGCCGGCCCGGTTACCCATGTCCATAACAAGAACGCAGCGGAGCTCGAATTCATGACTGCACCGATTGATCTGACTGCCTTGAAAGAACGCCAGAAGGTCGCCTGGGCCAGTGGCGACTACGCCGTGATCGGCACCACCCTGCAAATCGTCGGGGAAAACCTCGCCGAAGCCTGTGATCTGCGTTGCGATGAAGAGGTGCTGGACGTCGCGGCCGGCAACGGCAATGCCACGCTGGCGGCGGCGCGGCGTGGCGCATTGGTGACGTCCACCGATTACGTCGCAGCGCTGCTGGAACGTGGACAGGATCGGGCGCGCGCCGAACATCTCGACGTGACTTTTCAAGTCGCTGATGCTGAGGATCTGCCGTTCGAAGATGAGAGTTACGACGCGGTGCTGTCGACGTTCGGCGTGATGTTTGCTCCGGATCAGGACAAAGCGGCCGCTGAGCTGGGTCGGGTCTGTCGCCGAGGTGGACGGATCGGCCTGGCCAACTGGACGCCGGAAGGTTTCGTCGGCCAGATGTTCAAAACCCTCGGCCGGCATCTGCCGCCCCCGGCGATCGCCCAGCCACCGTCGAACTGGGGCACGGAAGCGTGGCTGCATGAGCATTTCGATGATCATGATTTTGTCGTGCAGGTAACACGCCGCGAGTTCAATTTCCGCTATCGCTCGGCGGCGCACTTTATCGATATCTTCCGCCATTGGTACGGGCCGGTGCATAAAGCGTTCGCCGCGCTGCCCCCGGAGAGTGGGCAGGCACTGGAAAGTGATCTGGCGGATTTGCTCAATCGCTTGAATCGAGCCGGGGAGGGTTCGTTGGTGGTGCCGAGTGAGTATCTGGAGGTGGTGATCAGCAAACGCTAGTGGAGATCCCCTGTAGGAGTGAGCCTGCTCGCGATAGCGGTCTGTCTATGAAACATGTATCGGCTGATAGACCGCTATCGCGAGCAGGCTCACTTCTACAATGAGATTGTGGTGGGCCTACTTTTGATGCGCCCGATCAAACCATTCCAGCGCCGTGCGCCAGATGCAGATCCCCAGAAAATACGCCGACATCAGCAACCACAACCCCATCACCAACGGGTTGATCACCGGGTGATTGAGCACCAGCGACAAGCTGCACAGCAGCCAGATCGCCGTCACCGCAATGTTGATCGGCATAAACCGGCGCACACGGAACGGATGCAAAAACTTCATCCGAGTCACCGTCAACAGCGCCAGCCCGATCACCGTCAAAAACGTGATCCAAGGCCCAGGGCCGATGATGTACAAACACAGCGCCACCACATTCCACGCTGCCGGAAACCCGACAAAGTAGTTGTCCTTGCTCTTCATATTGACGTTGCAAAAGCAGAACAGTGACGACACCAGAATCAGCGACACAGTCAGCAGCAGGGTGTAATCCGGCAGCGGAATGTAGCGATAGATGAACAGCGCCGGGATAAACACGTAGGTCAGGTAATCGATCACCAGATCGAGGATCGAACCGTCGAAACTCGGCAGCACCGATTGCACATTAACCTTGCGCGCGAGGGCGCCGTCGAGGCCGTCGACGATAAGCGCCACGCCCAGCCACATCAGGCAATGGGTCGGCTGATTTTCCAACAGGGCGAGGGTGGCAAGGAAAGCAGTGACCACGCCGGTCGCGGTAAAACCATGGGCGCCCCATGCTTTGAGCCTGGCGATGTGTACGGTCGATATCACGGGGGCGTTCTCCAGAAAGTGAAGCAAGCCGGGTATCACCCTTGAGTGGCAAGGGCGCCGGCAAACCGGGTCGGGGTTGCAGCTATCGACCGGTCTGGCCGGGATAAGGTTCACCACCCTTGAATCTTAGCTGGCCGATGGAAAAATTCCCGGGGCAAACCGGCGAGGGCCTTGAGTGTCGGCCAAACGGTGCTGGCGCAATGGCTGCAGGGGTCTAGAGTTGCCAGACGCAGTCACTGCCAATGTCTGAGGATGACGCCATGAACACCACTGATTTACTCGAACAACTGCTGCGAGGCCAGGCCTCGGCGGGACAACAAAGTAACGCCTCGGCCGGTGGCGGTCTGGGCGGGCTCGGGGGCTTGCTGGGTGGTCTGCTTGGTGGCGGCTCGGGCGCGGCCAGCGGCGGCGGGTCTGCCGGTGGTCTAGGCGGACTGGGCGGTTTGCTCGGTGGACTGCTCGGTGGTGGTGCGGCTGGCGGTGGTGGGTTGGGCGGCGCCTTGGGTGGCGCGCTGGGCGGCGGTGGCGGCACGCAAAGTCGTTCCGGCGGTGGCACCAATTATGCGGCACTGGCGTCGCTGGGGATGATGGCGTTTCAGGCGTATCAAGCTTGGCAACGCAGCCAGGCCAGCACGGCGCCACAACAGATTCCACAAACGGCCAACCTGCTCGCGGGCCCGGACGTCGAAAAACACAGCCACGCAGTGCTGCGCGCCTTGATCGCAGCGGCCAAGGCCGACGGGCGCATCGATGAATCGGAAAAACACCTGATCAGCGCAGAAATCGGCAAGCACACCGACGATCCACAATTGCAGCAATGGCTCGACGCCGAAGTCGCCAAACCGCTGGACGCCAGTGAAGTTGCGCAGTCGGCAAACGGTGACCCCGCCATCGCCGCCGAAATGTATCTGTCCAGCGTGTTGCTGGTGGATGACCAGCAGGATGCCGAACGCAGCTATCTGGATGAACTGGCAGCAGCGTTGCAGATCGATCCGGATTTGCAGGTGCATCTCGAGCAGCAGGCCAAAGGGCAGGCGTAAGCCAACGTCAAAAGATCGCAGCACATTGGGTGTATTTGTCCCTGTAGGAGCTGCCGAAGGCTGCGATCTTTTGATCTGGATTTTCAAACCCAAACCGCATCCCACAACGGATAACCCCCCAACCGCGCAACCAACCCGGCCCGCAAAGGGTTCACCACGATATACCGCGCAGCCGCTTTCAAATCCTCATCCCGCCGCAATGCCCGATCGTAATACCCACGCTGCCACAGCCGCCCCTGACTGCCCCGTCTGAGATTGATCGAACGACAACTCCGCGATTTGACGCGGCACATCAGTTGCGCCAATGAACCTTGTTTAAGCTCAACCAGCCAATGCAAGTGATCCGGCATGACGACCCATGCCAGTGATTGAACCGATCCTGATTCTTCTGCCAAGCGTAATTGTTCAACCAACAACCGTCCGAATGAAAAATCGGCAAAAACCGGCCGACGCTGATCAACCACCACCGTCAACAGATAAACCTGCCCTGACTCCGAATACCGCCCCTTCCTCAATCCACATCCTTTTGCCGCAACAGGCATTCCTTTTTGCCCTCCAAAAATCATCGTCTTTGAACCCTAGCCATCCCTCGCCCAAACGCGAATCCAACCCGTTGCACGATGTAACCCCATTACACGATGTCGCCCATGTAGGAGCTGCCGAAGGCTGCGATCTTTTGATCTTAAAAAACAAAATCAAAAGATCGCAGCCTTCGGCAGCTCCTACAGATAATTTCGGCAATTTCGGCAATTTCGGCAATTTCAGCGATTTCAGCAGTTTCAGTGGTTTCAGGTGTCGCAGGAGATTCATTGGCTGCAAACGCTTCGAAAGGGCCGTCCGTCCGGGCAATTTTCACGTCGATTGAATTTTTCACAGGCGCGACGCCTCTGCTGCTGTAGAGGCGCGTGAACAGCGTCCTGCCAATCGACCGAGAAAACTGCCATGACTGTCCTGACACGCCTGCATTCCACGCCTGCCCAGCCGCAGGCGATCAATCCTGCCGGGAATATCCGCTGCATTTATGACGCGTTGCTCAAGGATGAAAATCCGCAGGCGTTGGCGCAGTCATTCCTGCACGAGCAACTGCAAAACGCCGGGCAACTTCCGGATACCCTGCCGCAAGACCCGACGACGTGGCACGCCTGGGTGGCCGAACATTGCACCGATGTCGCGCAGCAATACGCCGAATATCTGCAACAACGCAAGGCCGGTGGGGCTCGGCAATTCTTCACCTGCAAGGCGCAGGCGCTGTACTTTCTGCAAGCAGTGGCGCCGACCAAACTGGTCGACGGCGCGTGGCTGTATGGCTTGCTGGCGCAGTGGCAGGATCCGCGTTTCGCCGGTTTGCTCACCACCTATCTGGAAGAACTCGGCGACGGCAACCCCGCGCAAAACCATGTGGTGATCTACCGCAAACTCCTTGCCGAACACGACTTGCAGGACAGCGCCGCAATCGCCGATGAACACTACCTGCAAGGCGCGTTGCAACTGGCGCTTGGCATCGCCGGTGTCGATTGCTTGCCAGAAGTGATCGGCTACAACCTGGGTTACGAGCAGCTGCCATTGCACCTGCTGATCACTAGTTACGAACTCAGCGAACTGGGCATCGATCCCTACTATTTCACCCTGCACGTGACCATCGACAATGCCAGCACCGGCCATGCGCAAAAAGCCGTGCAGGCGGTGCTCGACCTGTTGCCACTGGAGGCTGATCGCGCTGATTTTCTGCGTCGTGTATCGCTCGGTTATCGCCTTAATGATCTGGGGCAGGGCAGTCGCGCAATCATCGAAGGCTTCGACCTTGAGCGTGAATTGTTGGCGATGCTTGAGCGCAAGCGGCCGTTCGGCCAGCACATGCATTCCGACTACTGCCGCTTTGAAGGCCAGACCGTCAATCAATGGCTGTCGACACCTGAGCAATTGCCCGGCTTCATGCAAGCGCTGCAGGACAAAGGCTGGATCAAACGCAACGAAGACCCACAGAACAGCCGCTTTTGGCAACTGATCGCGGGTGACGGTGCGGCGATGTTCGGCGTGTTCAACGCCTATGAAAAACAACTGGTGCATGACTGGATTGCCGGCGATTGGAAATCTTCGGAAAAGCCGAAAGTCGCTCGGCGCCGGCCTCAAACGGCGGCATCGATCGCGGTGCCCGAGCAGGATCCCGATGTGCAGCAATTGAACGCGGCGTTGCAAGGTCAGGACGGTCTCACGCAAATCGCGACGCTGATTCCGTGGCTCGCCCCGGATCGCCATGCACACCCGGCCGGGTTGCTCGCCACCCGACGATTCATCGAACTCAAATCACGCCAGCCGTAAGGAAATTTTCAATGAGTCAGGAAGAACAATTCAGCAGCCATGATCTGGCGCTGCTGCAACTGGGCCGGCGCCTTCAGGCCGATGGCTACCGTTTCATCACCCCGACGCCGCTGACGCATCAGCGCGTCAATCAGCGCGACGAAGGGCAAATGGCTGACAGCCTGCGTGATGTGTTTGGCTGGTCGCGGCCGTTCGAACCCGGTTTGCTCTCCGCCGACGAACAGCGCCAGTTACAGGAGGCGCAAGTCATCGACACCTACGAAGGCCAGCTGAAAAGTCGCGTGCGCTGGTCGAGCCTGGATGATCTGTTGTTCGTGCATTCGGCGTTCCCGACCGACGCGGCGGACTCGGTGTTCTTCGGCCCCGACACCTACCGTTTCGCCCAGATGATCCACGCTCATCTGCAACAGAACTTCGCCCCGATCCATCGCGCGGTCGACATCGGTTGTGGCGCGGGCGTCGGTGCGATCGTGATCGCCCGAGCCCGTCGCGAGGCGCAAGTCCTGGCGCTGGACATCAACCCCGCCGCGCTGCGCCTGACTGCAATTAACGCGGCGCTGGCAGAAGTCGCCAACGTTGAAGTTCACGCCAGTGATCTGTTGCAAGGCGTCGACGGCGAGTTCGATCTGATCGTCGCCAACCCGCCGTACATGGCGGATCCGGCGGAGCGCGCCTATCGCCACGGTGGCGGAACACTCGGCGCGGGACTCTCGCTGCGCATCGTCGAGCAGGCACTCAATCGGCTGGCTCCCGGTGGTTCGCTGCTGCTCTATACCGGCGTGGCGATGGTCGATGGCCGTGATCCGTTTCTTGACACGGTGCTGCCGCGACTCGATGAAAAACGCTTCGCCTGGACGTACTGTGAAATCGATCCGGATGTATTCGGCGAAGAGCTGCTGAACCCTGGATATCAACGGGTCGACCGGATCGCCGTGGTGGCGTTGACCGTCACCCGAATGGGCTGAAATCAGGCAGGTGCACGATGAACAGGAACCTCGACGACTACAACAGCATGCGCGATTTCTCGGCAACCTCGGAACCGGCGGCAGTCAAACGCTCGGGCCGTAAAAACGCCGCCGAGCACGCCTTGCAGTTCTGCATCCAGAAGCACGACGCTTCGCACCTGCATTATGACTTTCGCCTGGAACTCGATGGCGCGTTGAAGAGTTGGGCCGTGCCGAAGGGGCCGTCGCTGGATCCCAAGGTCAAGCGCCTGGCAGTGCACGTCGAGGATCATCCGCTGGATTACGCGACCTTCGAGGGCAGCATTCCCGAAGGGCATTACGGCGCAGGGGATGTGATTGTCTGGGATCGCGGCGTGTGGATTCCGCAGGAGGATCCGCAACAGGCCTACGCCAAAGGCAAGCTCAAATTCGAACTGCAAGGCGAGAAACTCGGCGGGATCTGGAATCTGGTGCGCACGCACATGCCGGGGAAAAAGGAGCAGTGGTTCCTGATCAAACATCAGGACGGCGCGGCGCGGCCTCAGGATGATTACGACGTGCTGGTCGCTGAGCCGGACAGCGTGTTGAGCGAACGCACCCTCGTCGACAAACCGAAACTCGCCGCCGAGCAAAGCAAACCGGTGAAGAAACCCGCCGCGAAATCGCGCAAAAAAGCCACCGGCACGCTGACGGGCGCGCATAAAGCCAAGCTGCCGGCGCAGCTCAAACCCGAATTGGCCACATTGGTCGACAGCGCGCCCGAAGGGCAGTGGAGCTACGAAATCAAATTCGATGGCTACCGGATCATGGCGCGGATCGATCACGACCAGGTGCAACTGTTCACCCGCAACGGTCATGACTGGACGCACAAGCTGCCGCAACAGGCTGACGCCTTGGCCGCGCTGGGTCTGGAATCGGCTTGGCTGGACGGCGAAATGGTCGTCGCCAATGAACATGGCGTGCCGGATTTTCAGGCGCTGCAAAATGCTTTCGAGGCTGGGCGCAGCGGCAACATTCTCTACTACCTGTTTGATCTGCCCTATCTCAACGGCGTCGACTTGCGTGAGGTGCCGGTTGAAGAGCGTCGAGCCGCGCTAGCGACGATCCTCGGCGCGCAGAAAAATCCGCTGCTGCGCTATTCCGAAGCCTTCGACGAAACCCCGGATGCATTGCTCAACAGCGCTTGTCAGATGCAGATGGAAGGCCTGATCGGCAAACGCCTCGGCTCGCCTTATGTGTCGCGACGCAGCGGTGACTGGATCAAACTGAAGTGCAAGCATCGGCAGGAATTTGTCGTCGTCGGCTACACCGATCCGAAAGGTTCGCGCAGTGCCTTCGGTGCCTTGCTGCTCGGTCTGCATGATCGCGACAGCGGCGAATTGCGCTACGCCGGCAAGGTTGGCACGGGCTTCAACGAAGCGACGCTGAAAAGCATTCTGGCGCAGCTGAAACCGTTGCAGGTGAAGAAGGCTGCCGTGGTCAATCCGCCGAGCGGTTTCGAGGCCAAAGGCGTGCACTGGCTCAAACCGAAATTGTTGGCCGAAATCGCCTTCGCTGAAATGACCAAGGACGGCTCGGTGCGCCACGCCGTGTTCCATGGTTTGCGCGATGACAAACCGGCCAAGGACATCACTGAGGAGCGAGCGAAACCGGTGAAGACTTCAGAGACGAAAACTGCAGCGAAAAGCCCTGCAAAAAAAACGGCGAAAAAAGTGGCCGCGGAAAAGGCTGAGACTGCGCCGTCGCAACTCGGTCTGGCCAACGGCAAGGTTCGCATCACTCACCCTGATCGGGTGATCGACGCGGTCAGCGGCACGACCAAAATGCAACTGGCCGAGTACTACGCCAGCGTTGCCGAATGGATTCTGCCGCAACTCAAGGATCGCCCGGTGGCGCTGGTGCGAGCGCCGGATGGCATTGCGGGTGAACTGTTCTTCCAGAAGAACGCCGAGCGCCTGGCGATCCCCGGCATCAGCACGCTGGACAAAGACGTCACCGGCCAACCGGTGATGCTGATCAACAACGCCGAAGCACTGATCGGCGCGGTGCAGATGAGCACGGTCGAGTTGCACACCTGGAACGCGACCACGGTGGATCTGGATAAACCCGATCGCTTCGTGCTCGACCTCGACCCTGATCCGGCGCTGCCGTGGAAGAGCATGGTCGAAGCCACCGCGCTGACCTTGACCGTGCTCGATGAACTCGGCTTGAAAGCGTTTCTGAAAACCAGTGGCGGCAAGGGTATTCACTTGGTGGTGCCGATCACGCGCAAGCTCGGCTGGGATGAAGTGAAGGATTTCAGCCACGCGATTGTCAGCCATATGGCCAAGCTGTTGCCGGATCGATTTTCGGCGGTGTCCGGGCCGAAAAACCGTGTCGGGCGCATCTTCATCGACTACCTGCGCAACGGCCTCGGCGCCACCACCATCTGCACTTACTCGGCGCGTACGCGCGAAGGGCTACCGGTGTCGGTACCGCTGTTTCGTGAAGAGGTTGGGGAGATCAAGGGCGGCAATCAATGGAACGTGCATAACGTCCACGAACGGTTGGCCGAGGTTGGCGATGAGCCTTGGGCTGACATGAAGAAAACCCGGCAGAGCATCACCGCCGAGATGCGCAAACGAGTCGGCATGAAAAAGTGATCAGCTGTCGCGCAGCAAGTCGTGGGCGTTAAGCAATTCAAAAGCGATTTCGGGGTTGTTGTTCAAGCCCCGTCGAATCGCCGTTGGAATCGACTTGCGCGTTTTGCGGCACAGACCTGGCAGCGCGTCGATTTCGATCTCGATGCCGAGCATGGTGCGCACTTCGTGAAACCCCGGTGAGACGTCGACGCGAATGCCCAACTGCTCGAACATGCGTTTTTGCAGGTGCCGGAGGTCGTCGAGGTTTTTCAGTTTTTCGAGACGCGCGAGCAGGATTTTTTCTTCCTCGCGGGTCAGGCGCAGGATGCGCAAATCCGCGCCGGGCGTGTCCAGCAACGGGTCGCGCCCGCAATTGCAGGCGCCGGGTGGGCAGGGGGAGCGCAAAGGCGCAGTCGTCGTCATGGCCTCCATCATAGAGGCCGTCGGACAGTTTTGCCTATGCGCCTTCAGCGGCCATCCATCGGCTGCTTGCTCCGTGCCGGTTACTGATTCAGGCCTTCGTAATGCACCAGAATGGCGTTGGCGAGGTCTTCATCGCTGGCATTGATGCCGGGATTTTCCTGACGAACCTGTTGCAACACCGACTCAAGATAAACCCCGCGAATGGCTCCGCCGCTGGCGACAAAGGCAGACAAGTCGTCACGCGCCGGGATCACCATTTTGTGATCCTTGAAGGTCGAGTACAGCGAAGCGGAAACGCCGGCCGAAGTGGCCACATCCCCCGCATCGACCTTGGCCATAGCGGAGCCGACGGGCAGGCATAAGAGTAAAGAAGAAACGAGCAATAACTTGCGCATGACGGGGTTCCTCCACAAGCGCTAAGCAAAAAGGGAAGGACTGCATAATGTGAGAGGTGCGCGGAGGGCGGGAGTTCCGTGAGGCGTTAATTCTGCAGACGCGGGCACGCCATGGCGGGTGCCCGGTCTTGACGCGAGTTCTATCAAATCACGCCACAGGCCATGCGATCACCGCCACCACCCAGAGGTTTTGGCATGTCGGAATGGTTGTCGCCACCGGCATGAATCATCAGCGCGTGGCCTTTGATCTCGGAGATTTTTTTCAGGCGCGGCGCCAGCACCGGGTAATTGGCGATACCGTCAGCGGTCACGTACACCGCCGGCAGGTCACCGAGATGGCCGTCAGCGTATGGGCCGAGGTGCTTGCCGGTTTTCTGCGGATCGAAGTGTACGCCAGCTGCCAGTGCCGCGCCTTTGACGCCGTCCTTCATGCCCGGCTCGCAACTGCCGTTTTCATGCACGTGAAAACCGTGCACGCCGGCCGGCAGGGATTTCAGATCAGGGGTAAACAACAGGCCATACGGCGTCTCACTGACGGTAATCGAGCCGATCGCCTGCGGTGCACCGTCGGCGCTGACCAGATTGATCGCGACTTTTTCCGTCGCTGCCTGAGCAGTGCCGATTGCGAAGGTGCCGAGCAGACCTAACCACAGTGCGCGTTTCATAAGCGTTTCCTTGTGCTGCATGAGTTTTCAGAACGACGGACTCAATAGTCTGCCGGCATTAACCGGCGATGAAAGCCATGTCCGCATGCGTTGAAAAGTGAGACTTGCCGCTCAAACTGAAAGTTTTATCGCCGTTGCCCTGCGCGCAGACATCTGCCGACACGCTCTGGCGCGGCAGACCGGCACAAATAGGCTTAACTCTAGGACTGACAGGCCTTTACCGGCGTCCCCCAAGGAGAAACCCACGGTGTCAATCAAACTGCGTTTAGTGTTGCTGATTGTTACCAGTCTGCTGACGGCATTACTCGTGAGTCTGGTCAGTTACGTCGGTAACCTGCACATGGCCTCGGCGGTGAGCGACAACGCGGTGAGCATGAGCGCGCTGCGCAACCACATGGAAGCGGACATGATGCACGACGCCCTGCGTGCCGACGTCTATTCGGCAATGTTGGTGGGGCTGGGCAAAAGCACCAGCACGGCGGCCGAGGCACGCAGTTCGATCGAGGAGCATGCGCGGCATTTTCGTGAGGTGCTGGAAGAAAACCTGAAACTGCCGATCAACCCGACGTTGCGATCGGCGCTGGAGCAGATCAAACCGAGCCTTGAAACTTACATCAATGCCGGGGAACGCATTGTCGGCCTGGCGCTGGATAACCCGGACGCTGCGCAGCAGGAACTGGGCACGTTCAATGCGGCGTTCAGCCAGCTGGAAACGCAGATGGCCGCGTTGAGTGAATTGATTGAAGCCAATACCCGTGAGACCAGCGCTGGCACCGAAGCCGCGATCCGCAACGCCAACATTGCCCTCGGCGTGGTCTTACTGGCGGGGCTGTTGCTGCTTTTGGTCGAGGGGCGCTGGGTGATCCGCAGCATTCTCGGGCCGTTGAAAACCGCCAGCCGCATCGCCGAAAGCATCGCCCACGGCAACCTCAGTGAACCGATCACCGAGCCGTCCGGCAAGGACGAAGCGAGCGCTTTGATTCGCACGCTGGCGACCATGCAACGCGATTTGCGCAACATGATCGACGTGGTGCGTAGCAACGCCCACGGCGTCAGCGGCATGAGCGAGCAACTCAGCCACGGCTGCCATCAAGTCGCCGACAGCAGCCAGCAACAAAGCGTCGCCGCCAGCACCATGGCCGCTGCTGCCAGCCAGATGACCGCGAGTATCGAGGAAATCACTCGCCACGCCGAACGCGCCCTGAGCATGGCCAATCAGGCAGAAAACCTGGCGAAGGAGGGCGGCGGGGTGATTCATCAAGTGGTCAGCGATATGGACGACATTGCTCGTTCGGCGCAACAGTCGGCGCAAGTGATCCGCACGCTGGATCAGGAATCCGAAGGCATTTTCAACATTATCCAAGTGATCAAAAGCATCGCCGACCAGACCAATTTACTGGCGCTTAACGCTGCGATCGAAGCGGCGCGGGCGGGCGAACAGGGTCGTGGTTTTGCCGTGGTGGCGGATGAAGTGCGCAGTCTGGCGGCACGCACCAGTGCCTCGACCCAGGAAATTGCTGCGATGGTCGCGCGCATTCAGCACAGCACCCGCGAGGCGGTGAGCAGCATGGAAGCGGGTGTGGCGCAGGTCGACAAGGGCATGGCGGTGACGGCAGAGGTGGAGAGGGCGATCCGGGAGATTCTGGAGGCCACATTAAGTACCACACAGTTGGTCAACGACATTACCCGCACGATTGGCGAACAGAGCTTGGCCAGTAACGAGATTGCTCATCAGGTCGAGATGATTGCGGGGATGTCCGAGGGCAATAGCCGGGTGATCGGGCAGACGGCGACGACTACGGATGAGCTGTCGAGTCTGGCGGGGCAGTTGGCGCAGTCGGTGGATCGGTTTCGGTTGTAACAGAGTTTTGCAGTGATTGAGCGGCCGCTTTCGCGAGCAAGCTTTGCTCCTACGGGGATCGTTGATACCCGCTTTTCGTAGGAGCAGAGCTTGCTCGCGAAGAGGCCCGTCCAGTCACCCCAATACTTAAATGCCCGCCCCAAGATTCATGTTCAACCCCCTCCAGCCGATAAGTCCCTGAACGCAGAAGGACTATCAAGTCGGGAACAGACGCGCGGGTTTGTCCTGACGTGATATTCTTCGCGCCAACTTGGTTTGACCTAATTCAGTTTGCTTGCCTTCGGGCGGGCTGACGGAATCCCTGTCGCTCAAGTAGCTGAAGCCAATAATGATAAAAAGTCAGTTCAGAAGGGACATTAACTGAGGTCGATGCAGCACGTCGGCCTTGTGTGCCCACCCGTCAAAATTGAAGTGTGCCGGAATCTGCGACGCTAGCCTGAGCGTCATCAAAGCGGATCGCATACAGATAACAGCGGCGGGCGGAAGGCGTTTTATCATAGGTGCAACAGATGTTTAAAAAAGTGAACACAGCTCTGCTGGGGCTGGCTTTGGCGATGGGGATGTCGTCCGCCAATGCTGAAGAAGCAAAGAAAGTCGACGTGCTGTTGATCGGCGGCGGCATCATGAGCACCACCCTGGGTGTGTGGATCAATGAGCTGGAGCCAAGCTGGTCGATGGAAATGGTCGAGCGCCTCGACGGCGTCGCCCTCGAAAGCTCCAACGGCTGGAACAACGCCGGTACCGGTCACTCGGCTCTGGCTGAGCTGAACTACACCCCGGAAGATGACAAAGGCAACGTGACGATCCCGAAAGCTGTCGAGATCAACGAAGCGTTCCAGGTGTCCCGTCAGTTCTGGGCCTGGCAGGTTCAGCAAGGCGTTCTGAAGAACCCTCGCTCGTTCATCAACACCACACCGCACATGAGCTTTGTCTGGGGTGATGACAACATCAAGTTCCTCAAAAAGCGCTACGAAGCCCTGCAAGCGAGCCCGCTGTTCGCTGGTATGCAGTACTCCGAAGATCCGGCTGTAATCAAGAAGTGGGTTCCGCTGATGATGGAAGGGCGTGACCCGAACCAGAAAATCGCGGCCACCTGGAGCCCGCTGGGTACCGACATGAACTTCGGCGAAATCACCCGCCAGTTCGCTGCCCATCTGCAAACCAAGCCTAACTTCGATCTGAAACTGTCGAGCGAAGTCCAGGACATCACCAAGAATGCCGATGGCACTTGGCGCGTCAGCTACAAAAACCTGAAAGACGGCAGCAAAACCGAAACCGACGCCAAGTTCGTGTTCATCGGCGCGGGCGGCGGTGCACTGCACCTGTTGCAGAAGTCGGGCATTCCTGAAGCCAAGGAATACGCTGGCTTCCCGGTAGGCGGCTCGTTCCTGGTGACCGATAACCCGACCATCGCTGAACAGCACTTGGCCAAGGCTTACGGTAAGGCTTCGGTTGGCGCACCACCGATGTCCGTTCCGCACCTGGACACCCGTGTTCTGGACGGCAAGCGCGTCATCCTGTTTGGCCCATTCGCGACCTTCAGCACCAAGTTCCTCAAAGAAGGCTCGTACCTGGACCTGCTGACCAGCACCACCACCCACAACATCTGGCCTATGACCAAGGTCGGCATCAAGGAATACCCGCTGGTCGAGTACCTCGCTGGCCAACTGATGCTGTCGGATGAAGACCGTCTGAACGCGCTGAAGGAATACTTCCCGAACGCCAAAGCCGAAGACTGGCGCCTGTGGCAAGCCGGCCAACGCGTGCAAATCATCAAGCGTGATGAAGCCGCTGGCGGCGTGCTGAAACTGGGCACCGAAATCGTTGCTGCACAAGACGGCTCCATCGCCGGCCTGCTTGGCGCATCGCCAGGCGCGTCGACCGCTGCACCGATCATGCTGAGCGTGTTGCAGAAAGTCTTCAAAGACAAAGTGGCTAGCCCAGAGTGGCAAACCAAGCTGCACCAGATCGTGCCAAGCTACGGCACTCAGCTGAACAGCGATCCAGCGAAAGTGGCCGAAGAGTGGGCTTACACCGCCAAGATCCTCGAACTGCCGACACCTCCAGTGATCGGTCAGGCTGCTGCTCCGGCTGCACCTGCGGCTGAAAAAGCTGAAGCACCGAAGGAAAACGCTGCACGTGACATGGCTCTGTAATTAGACCCCTGACACACAAAGCCCACTGCACCGGCGACGGTCAGTGGGCTTTTTTTATCCCTCGATATCCCTTTGTATTCCCTGTATTCCCTGTAGGAGCTGCCGAAGGCTGCGATCTTTTGATCTTGTTTTAGAATCAAAAGATCGCAGCCTTCGGCAGCTCCTACGGAATTGTTTCGGTGTTCAGGTGTTCAGATGTTCAGATGTTCAGATGTTCAGATGTCAGGGTTTCGCGGAGGCCAGATAAGCGCCAAGTCGCCGCCCCATCTCTTCGCCCAACGCCTGCAACCCACTCAACGGCCGCACCATCACTTCAAACTCGACAATCTTGCCCTGCTCATCAAAGCGAATCATGTCGATGCCTTTCAGTTCCTTCGTTCCGACCTTGGCGCTGAACTCCAGAATCACATTCAAACCATCCGCCGTCGCCAGCTCACGGTGATATTCAAAGTCTTGAAACACCTCGAACACCGTATTGAGGATCATCGACACCACCGGCGCGCCGGGGTAGGGCGTGTGCGCCATCGGTGAACGGAATACGGCTTTGGCGTCAAGCAACTCGGGCAGGGCGCTCAAGTTGCCGGTGCGGATCATCTCGTGCCAGCGTTTCAGCGATTCGGCAACGTTGGGCTGCAGGTTCAATTCGGACATGGATTTACCCCAGAGTTTTTATTGTTTTTGCGCGACCGCAGTCACTCTAGCCTGTAGGAGCTGTCGAGTGAAACGAGGCTGCGATCTTTTGATCTTGTTGTTCACCGATCCAGATCAAAAGATCGCAGCCTTCGGCAGCTCCTACAGATCAGATGTCATCTGATACGCTTTTTTCGATTCTATCTGCCCCTGTAACCGGTTCAGTCACCGGCTCAAAATACCCCGGCAGTGCGGTCACTCACGGCAGTCCTTCATTCCGAAGCGTCCAGTGCACCGCAAACCCTGCATTGAGGAGAGCTCTATGTTCAAGATGGCGATTTTCCTGGGTGGATTTCTGACACTGACCATTCTGATCGGCGTGCTCGCGACAATTTCTCCGGTTTGAAACGCGTCAAGAGTTGATGGGTGATGCCTAGGGAATACGGCGCGAATCGTGATTTAATGCCGCGCTTTTCCCCCGCAAATGGACGTCACCCTTCATGGCCGAACCCCGCATCCGTGCGCTCGCACTCTGCATCTTTCATCACAAGGGTCGAATACTGGTGAACAGTTTTCACGACCCGATCCAGCAACAAACCCTCTTCCGTCCCGTCGGCGGTGGCATCGAATTCGGTGAGACCAGCGCCGAAGCGATCGAGCGTGAGGTGCAGGAAGAATTGGCGCAGTCGATCCATGACTTGCGCCTGATTGGCACGCTGGAAAGCCTCTTCGTTTACAACGGCAAGCCTGGGCACGAGATCGTTCAGGTCTACGATGCCTCATTTGACGATGCCGCTCTCTACGAACAACCCCATATTCAAGGGCATGAAAGTAACGGCGCTCCGTTCACAGCGAGTTGGCATGACAGCTCGAGCTTCAACGAACAATCTCCGTTAGTGCCCAAAGGTTTGCTTGAACTGTTGAAGAAAAACCACTTGCTCAAGTAACCGGTATTAGACTCCCCTGAAGCTCCGACTTTCGGGAACCTCCGCCATGCGTCATTCACCATGGACTCACTGATCACCGCCGCCAGCCGTGCGCTTGCGGCGGGGGATCCGTTGGCGGCGCTGAATTTCGTCGCCCTGCGCGAAGACCCTCCGGCGCTGGCGTTGCGCGGTATTGCCATGGCGCAGTTGGGCGATCTGCCGCGTGCCAAGGCGTTGTTGCAGCGGGCGGTGAAGGCGTTCGGTCGCAATGAGCCGCTGTCGCGGGCGCGGTGTCTTGTTGCCGAGGCCGAAGTGGCGCTGGCGGCGCGCGATCTGGGCTGGCCGGTGGAGGCGCTGGAGGCGGCGCGTCGGTTGCTGGAGGATCACGGCGACCGGCTCAACGCGGCGCACGCGCGTTACTTGCAGATTCGTCGATTGTTGTTGATCGGTGAGCTGGATGACGCTAAACGGTTGCTCGCTGAACAGGATCCTGCACCACTTCCGCCAGCCTTGCGTGCCGCCCATGAACTGGTGGCGGCGGGCATTGCGTTGCGCAGGGTTCAGGCGCACAGGGCGCAGGCGGCGCTGGTTCGCGCGCAACACGCGGCGCGGGAGGCTGGCATTGAGGCGTTGAGCGTTGAAGTCGAGCACGCCGCGCAAATCCTTGAGGCGCCGGTTGCCAGATTGATCATCAGCGGAAAAGAGCAGCCGCTGAAACTCGCAGAAGTAGAAACCCTGTTCGCTTCAAAAGCGTTGGTCATCGATGCCTGCCGCTACAGTGTGCGCGGCGCCGGCATGACGGTTGCGCTTGCCACTCGCCCGGTGCTTTTCCATCTCGCCCGGTTACTGGCCGAGGCTTGGCCGGGCGATGTTTCGCGAGAGGCGCTGATTGCCAAGGCTTTCCGATTGCAGCTCAGTGATGAATCGCACCGCGTGCGTTTGCGCGTCGAAATCGGCCGATTACGTGCGGCCCTGCAACCACTGGCGAACATTCGCGCCACGGCTCGCGGTTATATGCTCGTCGCGGAGGAAGTAGCGTTGCTGACCTTGCCGGTCGAGGACAAACATGCGGCGCTGCTGGCCTTGCTCGCGGATGGCGAAGCGTGGTCGAGCTCAGCACTGGCACTCGCATTGGGCAGCAGTCAACGCCAAGTGCAACGAGCGCTTGAGACACTGGCCTCGGAAAACAAAATCCAGTCCTTCGGTCTGGGCCGATCACGGCGCTGGATGACGCCGCCGGTGCCGGGTTTCGCGACGATCTTGTTACTCCCGGTGTCGCTGGGCAATGGCTAGGCTGGTCTCAACCAACACGAGGAAGCCCCCATGAAACACGCAAACGCAGAAATCCTTCGCGAATACGGCCCGTTCGAAGGGGTCGACGGCATCCACGGCGTGACCTTCGACGGTCAGCAAGTCTGGTTCGCCAGCGACGGTCAGCTCAATGCGCTGGATCCGGCCAGCGGCGAAACCGTGCGCACGCTCAAGGTCGGCGCTGATGGCGGCACCGCGTTCGATGGCAAACATCTGTTCCAGATTGCCGACCGCCACATCCACAAAATCGACCCGGCCACGGGGCGCATCCTCAACACCATCGCCGCACCCGGTGGTGGCAACGATTCCGGCATGGCCTGGGCCGAGGGTTCGTTATGGGTTGGTCAGTATCGCGACCGTAAAATCCATCAGATCAACCCGGAAACCGGCGAGATTTTGCGCACGCTGGAGTCGAACCGCTTTGTCACCGGCGTGACGTGGGTTGATGGCGCGCTGTGGCATGGCACGTGGGAAGGCGAGGAGAGCGAACTGCGGCGGATCGATCCGGGTAACGGTGAGGTACTGGAAAGCCTGACGATGCCCGACGGGACTGGCGTGTCGGGGCTGGAGGCGGATGGCAAGGATCGGTTCTATTGTGGTGGCGGGAATAGCGGGCGGGTGCGGGCGGTGCGTCGGCCCAAGTGATGAGGTGACACTGCTGGCCTCTTCGCGAGCAGGCTCGCTCCCACTTCGGCCTGTGTACGCCGATCTACTGTGGGAGCGAGCCTGCTCGCGAAAGGGCCATTTGCTTTAAATCAAAAATCAAGGCGCACCAAACAGCATCGTCCAGTAAACCCCTTCATCACTTCGCGCTTCACTGGCAAAACCCGCCCCCACTTGGGTAAACATCGGGTTCATCAAATTGGCGCAATGCCCCGGACTGGCCAGCCACCCGGCCATCGCCTTGCCCGGCGAACTCTGCCCGGCGGCAATGTTTTCGCCTATCTGCCGCCCCCGATAACCCGCCGCTCTGGCGCGATCCGCCGGCAAATCACCGTCCGGATCACGATGCGCAAAATAATTGCCATAAGCCATGGCCTTACTGTGCCCTTGTGCGGCCGCGCCCAGCGCAGCGTTCCAACTCAGCGGTCGGGCGGCAGCGAAGCGTTGGCGCCCGCACATCCGTGGCCGGGCGCGAGCGGCATTGACCTCGGCGAGCAGCGCTTTGCCGACGCTACGATTATCGCCGACACGGTTGTCGAGCACCGGCCGCGCCAGCACCACTTGCCATTCACTGCGCGAACGGCTGATGCCGATGTCGGCGTACTGACTGTCGAGCAATGCGCCGCAGTAGTGGTCTTGTAGCTGGTCGAAGGCTTCGTCGGCATCCTCTGCACCGACGATGCGGATGCTGCGCACGGTCACCGCCGCATATCCGGACGATTTCAGCGCCTCGCGCATGCCGCCGCCGGAGCCATAGCCGATGGGCAGCGCGAGATTTTCTTTCAACGCCAGCGGAGCCAGGCGCTGCGCGGGGCGACGGTCGCAGCGTTGCGGGTGGGCGCGGTAGTCGTTGATGGCAGCGACCAGTTGGCGTTCGGCGCCGGCGTGGGCAGATTGAGCAAACAAAGGCGAAAGCAGCAGGCACAGCGAAACCAGACGAAGTGGGTGGGCGGTGTGGCGCATGGAGTGGATGGCTCAGGAGAGGAAAAAGCGGCGCGTGTAGGACTGGGGTTTTTGGACTTGGTTCAGGGTGGCAGGTGTGGTTTTTTTCTGGGGTATTGATGTGATTTGGCCGGCCCCTTCGCGAGCAAGCTCTGCTCCTACGGCATTGTGTGGAGCTCAAGCCCTTGTAGGAGCAAAGCTTGCTCGCGAAGAGGCCAGACCCGCCAACACAAATCTCAGCGATTCAACACATCGCCCATCCACCGCAAATACTCCCCCCGCTCGGAAATCGAGTTATGCCCCGAATCCGGCACCACCTTAAGCACCGCCACCCCCTCGGGAAAATTCCTCAATAGCCGCTCGGTACTGTCCCGCGCAATCACTTCGTCATCACTCGCCGCCAGCAACAACGTCGGCACGCGAATATGCGCCGCGTATTTGCCTGACTCGAAACGATCCTTGAGCAACCACTTCACCGGCACCCACGGATATTGCTTCACGGCGACTTCTTCGAGGCTGTTGTACGGCGTCACCAGAATCAAATTCTGCACCGGCCGTTGACTGGCCAGACGCACCGCAACGCCCGAACCCAGACTGCGCCCGATCACCGCCACCTGCGGATGGCTGGCGTACACCTGATCAAACAGCGCCAGCGCATCCTCGGCAATTGCTTCCTCGGAAGGCTTGCCGCCGCTGCCGCCAAACCCTCGATAGTGCAGAAAGTACAGCGCGTAATCCGGTAACGCCGCGGCGAACTCCGGCAGATTGTGCGAGACATCCTCGGCATTGCCGCCGAAATAGATCAGCGCCCGTTGCCCGACACGCTCGCGAGTGGTTACCCAGACGTCGGCATCCGCCATCGATAATTTCAACCGTGACTCCGCCGACTCCACCGTGCCGGCCTGCGGAAAATAGATCAGCGAGCGCTGAAAAAAGAACAGCGCCGCGCACAGCACCAAGTACACAGCGACGATCAAAGCGACGAGTAACATCAGGGTTCGGGACATTCGGCTACTTTTAACGGGGTAAGGAAGTCGGCAGTCGCAGTGTAGTCCAGCGATTTCGCCAGACGGTCTGCGCACACAACATGCAACAGATTCACGCAGCAGGGGAACCAGCATGAGCCACACTGAGGGTTACTCCCGTCGCCGATTGCTCACGCTGGCTGCCGGGGTTTCGGCAGTCTTCACTTTTGATCGGGCGTTGGCCACTGCCGCGCCACCCGCGACTATCCGAGGCCAAGCCATGCAGACCCGCGCCATCCCCTCCAGCTCCGAGTCATTGCCCCTGGTCGGTCTGGGCACGTATCGCGGATTCGACGTCGCGCCGGGCGACCCGGCTTATCGGCAACTGCCGTCGGTGCTCGATGAGCTGTTCACCAAGGGTGGCACGGTGATCGACAGCTCACCCATGTATGGTCGCGCCGAGCAGACCACCGGCGAATTGCTGTCGATCCATGAACCCCGCTCGCCGGCGTTTCTGGCGACCAAGGTGTGGGTACGCGGGCGCGAGGAAGGCATCGCACAGATGGAGCAGTCGTTCAGCCTGCTGCGCACCGAACGCATCGACCTGATGCAGATCCACAACCTGCTCGACTGGAAAACCCACCTGCCGACCCTGCGCGAATGGAAAGAGCAGGGGCGCATCCGCTACATCGGCATCACCCATTACACGTCCTCGGCTTACGATGAAGTCGAAGCGGTGCTGAAGAATGAGCAACTGGATTTTCTGCAAATCAACTACGCCCTCGATGATCGAGGTGTGGAGAAACGCATCCTGCCGCTGTGCCGCGAGCGCGGGGTGGCGGTGATCTGCAATCGGCCGTTTGGTGGCGGTGCTTTGCTGGGCCGGCTCAAGGGCAAACCTTTGCCGGCGTGGGTGTCGGACGTCCAGGTCAATAGCTGGCCGCAACTGGCGCTGAAGTTTCTGCTGGCGCATCCGGCGGTGACCTGTGTGATTCCGGGGACGAGCAATCCGCGTTATATGGCCGACAACGTCAGGGCCGGATTCGGGCCGATGCTCACCGACGCGCAGCGGCATCAGTTGATTGCGTTGGTGGGGTAGTCCGTGGCGATATCCAGTTTGCGACGAATCTTGCAGGAGCCGAGCTTGCTCGCGAAAGCGGTGTATCAGTCAGCGAAAATATCGACTGATAAGGCCTCTTCGCGAGCAAGCTCTGCTCCTGCATAAAGCAGGTTGGCGGTTGGGGTCAGGGGCGATAGCGCAACGCCTCCAGCAACAACGCAAATGCCGGTGCCGCCTGACGCCGGCTCGGGTAGTAGAGGTGATACCCGGCGAATGTCGGGCACCAATCCTCAAGCACTTGCTGCAAGCGACCATCGGCCAGATACGGGGCGACGATGTTCTCCGGGATGTAGCTCAAACCGAAACCATCCAGCGCCGCATCAAGTAACGGGTAGACGCCGTTCAACGTGATTTGCCCGGATACCCGCACTTTCAGGCTTTCGCCATCCCTCTCGAACTCCCAGCTATACAGCCCGCCGTTGGTGGGCAGGCGCAAGTTGTTGCAGCTGTGGTCGGTCAGGTCGCGCGGGGTTTGCGGGGCGGGGCAGCGGGCGAAGTACGCGGGCGAGCCAACCACCGCCATGCGCATGTCCGGGCCGATGCGCGTGGCGATCATGCCTTGCGCAACGTCTTCGCCCAACCGAATGCCGGCGTCGAAGCCCTGGCCGGCGATGTCGACGAAACCATAATCACAGCTGACTTCGACAGCGATGTCGGGGTATTTGGGCAGGAATTCCTTGAGTACCGGGCGCAGCAGCCAGTCCAGCGAATGGTCAGTGGCGTTGATGCGGATTTTACCCGCCGGGGTTTCGCGCAGGTTGCTCAGGGCTGCCAGTTCCACTTCGATCTCTTCGAAGCGCGGGCCGATGGTTTGCAGCAGGTGCTCGCCGGCCTCGGTGGGCGAGACGCTGCGTGTGGTGCGCGTCAACAGGCGCAGGCCAAGGCGCGCCTCGAGGGCGCGAATGGTGTGGCTCAGCGCCGATTGCGAGACGCCGAGCTTGGCGGCAGCTTTGGTGAAGCTGCGTTCGCGGGCCACGGCGAGGAAGGCGAGCAGGTCGGTGGCGTTTTCCCGAAGCATTGATGAGTGTCTCGCATAAGTTTTTTCGAATTCTAGTCGATTATCTGAAGAGTGCGGGTCGGTAAAGTGATGGCATTGATTCTCTGGAGGAACTTGCCATGCACCCGATTGCTGCTTCTGCTCTGACCCTGTCCCTGTTGGCAGGTGAAGTGCAGGCCAATGAAAATCCTCGCGTGAGCGTTACGCCCAACGGCTCGCAACCTTCGGCCCGTGGCCCGGCGGATTGGTTCACCGGCACTGTGCGGGTTGATGCACCGTTCAAGGGGTCTGATGAAGCGCGGGTCAGTGGCGCGACGGTGACATTCGAGCCGGGCGCGCGCACGGCGTGGCACACCCATCCACTGGGGCAGACATTGATCGTCACCGCTGGGGTGGGTTTCGTGCAGGAATGGGGACAACCGGTACGCGAGATTCGCCCGGGGGATACTGTATGGATTGCGCCGGGTGCCAAACATTGGCACGGGGCGGCGCCAACCACGGCGATGACGCATATCGCGATTGCTGAAGTGCTTGATGGCAAGGTGGTGGAGTGGATGGAGCAGGTGAGCGCCGAGCAATACCCGCAGATCGACTGAGACTACCCCGTGATCCATGTAGGAGCTGCCGCAGGCTGCGATCTCTTGATCTTGCTTTTAAAAATCAAAGTCAAAAGATCGCAGCCTTCGGCAGCTCCTACAGGGATTTTGTTTAGATCATCTCGGGGAGTGAAGAGAGGATTTTATCCAGCGTAATCGGATACTCCCGCACCCGCGCGCCCGTGGCGTTATAGATCGCATTCGCCACCGCCGCACTCACCCCGCAAATGCCCAACTCACCGACACCTTTCGCCTTCATCGGCGAAGAAATCGGATCGGTTTCATCAAGAAAAATCACCTCCTGATGGGGAATGTCGGCATGCACCGGCACTTCATATCCCGCCAGATCATGGTTGACGAAAAACCCGAGCTTCTTGTCGATCGACAGTTCTTCCATCAACGCCGCACCGACGCCCATGGTCATCGCGCCGATCACCTGACTGCGCGCCGCTTTCGGGTTAAGAATCCGTCCCGCCGCACACACCGCGAGCATGCGCCGCACGCGGATTTCGCCAGTCGCCGCGTCCACAGCCACCTCAACGAAATGCGCACCAAACGTCGACTGCTGATATTGCTTGGCAAGGTCGGCAAATTCGATGCTGTCCTCGGCCACCAACACGCCGTTTTGCGCAGCATTACGCAGCGGCACTCGCTTGTCGCCGACGCGCACTTCACCGTCGACAAACTCAGCCTGATCCGCCGCCAACCCGAGCTTGCCCGCCACCGCTTCACGCAGTTTCATGCATGCGGCATACACCCCGGCGGTCGAGCAGTTGGCGCCGAATTGGCCGCCAGAACCCGACGAAACCGGGAAGCTCGAATCGCCCAGATGCACCGTCACGTCCTTCAAACCCACGCCCATCATCTCGGCGGCCGTCTGCGCGATGATCGTATAGCTGCCGGTACCGATGTCGGTCATGTCGGTTTCCACGGTGACCTTGCCGTCGCGTTCCAGCTTCACCCGCGCGCCCGATTTGACCAGCAGGTTGTTACGGATCGCTGCCGCCACGCCCATGCCGATCAGCCAGCGACCTTCGCGGCGGGTGCCCGGCTGAGCATTGCGTTGGCTCCAGCCGAACTTGTCGGCGCCGGTTTGCAGGCATTCGATCAAGCGGCGCTGGGAAAACGGCCGCTCGGTTTTCACCGGATCGACCTGAGTGTCGTTGAGGATGCGGAACTGGATTGGATCAAGTTTCAGCTGCTCGGCCATTTCGTCCATGGCGATTTCCAACACCATCAGCCCGGGCGTTTCGCCGGGCGCGCGCATGGAATTGCCTTCGGGTAGATCAAGCGGCGCGAGGCGCATCGTGACCAGACGATTTTCAGCGGCGTAGAGCAATTGACTCGGCTGCGCCGCGACCTCGACTTTGCCGTCCTCCAGGTTGCCCGACCAGCCTTCGTGGGCGATTGCCGTGAGTTTGCCGTCCGCCGTCGCACCCATGCGAATGCGCTGAATGGTGGCGGGACGGTGGGTGGTGTTGTTGGCCATTTGCGGGCGGGCGAGGGCGACTTTCACCGGTCTGCCGGCCATCCGTGCGCCCAGTGCAGCAAGGATTGAGTCGGCGCGAATGAACAGTTTGCCGCCGAATCCGCCGCCAATGTACGGCGAAATCAGGCGGACTTTTTCCTTCGGCAAACCGAGGGTGGTGGCGATGTCGTCGACGCTCCAGGCGATCATCTGATTGGACGTCCACAGCGTCAGCTCATCGCCTTTCCACGCGGCCAATGTGGCGTGCGGCTCCATCATCGCGTGTGACTGATCCGGCGTCGTGTAGGTCTGATCGAACTGCACCGGCGCGGCTTCGAACGCCTTGGCGAAATCACCGTGGCTGACGTCTGGCAACTCTTCTTTCGGCTCGACGCCTTTGTCGCGCACGCTGGCCAGATCGAACTCGCCAGTGGCCGCCACGTAATCAACCTTGACCATTTGCGCGGCGGCGCGCGCCTGTTCGAAAGTCTCGGCAACGACCAAGGCGACAGCCTGGTGATAGTGCTGAATCTCCGGCCCGGCAAGCAGGTGCGCGGCGTTGTATTTGCCCTTGCCGAGCTTGCCCGCGTTGGCGGCAGTGACGATCGCCAGCACGCCCGGCGCAGCTTTCGCGTCTTCAAGGTCGATGTTGTTGATCCGGCCTTTGGCAATGGCTGAGCCGACCATGAAGCCGTAAGCCTGATTGGCCACTGCCTCGTGTTGCTCGTAGGCGTACGGCGCCTGACCGCTGGTTTTCAGCGGGCCTTCGACACGGTCGGTGGGTTTGCCGATGACCTTTAACTGGTCGATCGGGTTGGTGGTGGCGGGCGTGTCGAATTTCATGCTTGTTCCCTCGCTTGCGCCAACACCGAACCGAGCGTGCGCTCGACCAGGGTCAGTTTGAATTGGTTGTCGTGGGTCGGCGTCGCGCCATCGAGCAGGCGTGCGCTGACGGCTTTTGCGCCGTCGGGCAGCAGCGCTTCGGCGGCTTCGACGCGCCACGGTTTCGGCGCGATCCCGCCGACGGCGATACGGCCGCAGCCATCCTTTTGCAGAATCAGGCCGACCGAGACCAGCGCAAATGCGTACGACGAGCGATCACGCACCTTGTGATAAATGTGCGTGCCGCCGACAGGCGCGGGCAGGGTCACGGCGGTGATGAATTCGCCGGGCGTGAGGCTGGTTTCGATGTTCGGCGTGTTGCCGGGCAACTGATGAAAATCGGCCATGGCGATGCTGCGGGTGCTGCCGTCGGGTTTCACCGTTTCGATCTGCGCATCGAGGGCGCGCATGGCGATGGCCATGTCACTCGGGTGCGTGGCGATGCAGGCGTCGCTGACGCCGATGATCCCCAGTTGCCTACTGACGCCGCCAATCGCCGCGCAACCACTGCCAGGCTGGCGTTTGTTGCACGCCTGATTGGTGTCATAGAAGTATGGGCAACGGGTGCGTTGCAGCAGATTGCCGGCGGTGGTTGCCATGTTGCGCAACTGGCCGGACGCGCCGGCGAGTAAGGCGCGTGAGAGCAAAGCGTAATCCTTGCGCACGCGGCTATCGGCAGCCAGATCGGTGTTGCGCACCAGCGCGCCGATGCGCAAACCACCCTCGGGCGTGGCTTCGATCTGATCCAGGCCCAAGTGATTGACGTCGATCAGGTGCAGCGGTGTTTCGATGTCGAGCTTCATCAAGTCCAGCAGATTGGTGCCGCCGGCAATGAACTTGGCGCCTTCAATCTGCGCCGCTTGCGCAGCGGCAGCGGGGGAGTCGGCGCGGCTGTAATTAAACGGTCTCATGCCGGCACCTCCGCGACTTCAGTCATGGCTTCGATGATGTTCGAGTAAGCACCGCAGCGGCAGATGTTGCCGCTCATGCGCTCCTGAAATTCACTGGCGATCAGTCGCGGGGAATCCGTCAGGCTGGGGCTGACATGGCTGGGAATGCCATCGCGGATTTCTTTGATAACTGACACTGCCGAGCAGATTTGCCCGGGCGTGCAATAGCCGCACTGATAACCGTCGTGCTTGATGAACGCGGCTTGCATCGGGTGCAACTGGTCGGGCATGCCAAGGCCTTCGATGGTGGTGATTTCACTGCCTTCGTGCATCACCGCCAGGGTCAGGCACGAGTTGA
Organism: Pseudomonas sp. P1.31; assembly: GCF_001269815.1. NCBI lineage: Bacteria > Pseudomonadati > Pseudomonadota > Gammaproteobacteria > Pseudomonadales > Pseudomonadaceae > Pseudomonas > Pseudomonas sp. P1.31. The sequence goes on from NZ_LHVN01000015.1 coordinate 38,570, forward strand.
TCCGCCGACCATCGGCAATCACCGTGCAGGCGCCGCACTGGCCGTGGTCGCAGCCTTTTTTGCTGCCGGTCAGGTGCAGGTGTTCGCGCAGGGCGTCGAGCAGAGTGGTGCGGTTGTCGACCTCCAGCGCCTGGGGTTTGCCGTTGACTTGAATTGTCACTTTGCTCATGGCGGGTTGCTCCAGGTTGGCCGCATAGGCCTTGAGGCTGATAAACGGGGGCATCGCGAAGGCTGTCGCGGTCACGGCGCCGAGGATTAAAAATCTGCGTCGGGAAATCGTCATGGTTCGATTCCTTGTCTCTCTCAATCAGGGCAGCGGGGTTGCGAATGGCCCAAACGGGCAGCCAGCGTGATCGCCGGTCTCGTTAAGGAGTGACCGCAGGGGGGAGGGAAAGGTTTTGTTGGATTTACGCCAGACTGTTATGTGCGGTGTTAGGCAATCTTTCGGCGGGTTCGGATTTTGCGGTGACGGGGCTGGCCTCTTCGCGAGCAAGCTCGGCTCCTGCAAGGAAAGCGGCGATGCGTTGCGCTTTGTAGGAGCAAAGCTTGCTCGCGAAGGGCGCTACGCCGATCCGACAGGCCGACAAACGGTCGATAGTGGCCACTGAATCAACACGTTTTTGTCCGGTCGTATCTGCGGCTGCGCGCACCGTGTCCTGAAGGCAAGGGCAGCGTGGCCGATTCCGTCGTCAAGACCTTGGTTTTAGGGAAGTGTTGAATGAAGCGCGCTACAACGATATTGCTGACCGTGACCGCCGCCGTTTTGCTCGGTGGTTGTGTGGCGGATTTTGATGATGACCATCGCCATGGCCGGCACTACGACCGCGATCATGGCCGTGGTTACGACCACGACCGGCGCTGGGACGATCGCGATGATCACCGCGACGGCCGTCGCTACTACCGTGATCGCGATGATGATTGATTGAATGAAAAAGGGCGTCCCATGGGACGCCCTTGTTGTTAAAAGTGAGCGCTCGCCTGGACGCGGGATCGCGTAGGCACGGAGGCCTCGATGTCCAGCAAATGGGTGGCGAGAATGTCGCTCAGAAAGCGGAACTGATCGTTGATGCCGACCACTTCATTGCTGAAGTGATTGATCGCGGCGGGCATCAGCAGATCTTCGAAAGCTTCGTTGAACACCAGCGCCTGTGTCTTGTGCGACACGTAGTGCTGGTCGTAGTAGTTGCTGCCGAACACCGGGAAACTCACGGAGAGTGTGATGGTGTGAATCATGATGTGAACTCCTCGTTGCGTCTCGGATGTGGCAATCGTGCCTTTGATGGGCGGTGGGCGGAAGGCAATCGTGGCGATGGTGGATATCGATGGCAGTGATGGTTGTCGCAGCCCCTGTGGGAGCGAGCTTGCTCGCGAAAGCGTCGAGCCAGTCGAATCATCTGTTTCTGATACACCGCATTCGCGAGCAAGCTCGCTCCCACAAGGGATCTGCGGAGTTTTCGCGACAGCGGACAAATGGTTCGACGCACACACCTATACTCAAATCTGCATCTTCCCAATTTGAAGGAAACCCCTTCCGTGAACCTGCGTGCGCTGCTCGTCGCCGCACTGTTTCTGCTGGCCGGCTGCGCCACGTCGGCCCGTGCCCCGGTGTCAGCGCCTAAAGCCGTGTTCGTCTCGCCTGCAACCTGGCAGCAGATCGACCGCGAGATCGTCAGCGCCTCCCAGCAGGCCACCGAGCAGGTCAAGCTGTTTGCCCGCGGTTCGATGGAACATTGGCGCATTCGCGTCTATGAGCAAACTGAAGAAAATTTCATCCCGTGGTTCAGCAGCTACTGGACGCAGGAATGGCTGTCGATGAAGGTCAGTTGGTACACCGTCAGTGCCGGTGGCGAGCAGGACGCTTCCGCCAAGCGTCTGGCGGCGTATCTGCTTGAGCAGTATCAGAAAAAAGTGCTGGCGCCGGTGGCGGTGGAGGTCGACCCGGACGCGATTCTCGGTCAGGCCACGGCGTTCTATGCGCAGTTGATGGCCCAGCAGATGCCGCTCATCGCCCAGCGTCATGGGGTGCCGGTTGCTCAGCTCAATGGGCGGTTGCAGAAGATTCCGGCGATCGCGCTCGGCCCTCCGCCAGCGCGCGATGCTTCGTTGTATCAAGTCATCAGCAGCGAACCGCTGAACACGCTGCCGGCGTATGCCGCGCTCATCGACAAGATCCATACCGACGGCGGCGCCAAGGGGATTGCCTCGACGGACGCCGGCATGGCGCCGGTGGCCAAACGCGCGAGCCAGCGCATGGAAGCGGAGATGGCCCCGCGCGGAGCTGCCAGCGCCGTGGCAGCCGCCGCCGGTAAATTGGCCGGTGGGCTGATTTCGGTGGGTGTCGCGGGGATCCGCGCGATCATTCAGGCCAACGATCGCCCCGACAGCGAAGCGTTGATTCGCAACAGTCTCGGCAGCACCTTCGATAAGGCCTGGCTGAAACTGGTGCAGAACCCGACGACCGGCGTCATGGCCGGCACGCTGCACATGGCCGGTCAGGTCGAACGCAATCTGGGTGCGCGGGAGGAACCGTCGGTCGGCTTGGGCGTGAACCGTGTCGAATGGCAGCCGCCGGATTCGACTACTCAGCAGATCGAACCCAACGTACAAGGAGAATGATCATGGCTTACATCGATATTTTCGTGGCGCCTGTGCCGACTGCCAATCGTGAACAGTACAAACAACACTGCGTGATCGCGGCAAAACTGTTCAAGGAATACGGTGCGCTCAGCGTGGCTGAATGCTGGGGCGATGACGTGCCGGACGGCAAGCTCACGTCGTTCCCGATGGCGGTGAAACTCAAGGAGGGCGAAACCGTGGTGTCTGGCTGGCTGATCTGGCCGGACAAAGCCACCCGCGATGCCGGCATGGCAAAAATGATGGAAGACCCGCGCATGCAACCCGACGTCAACCCGATGCCGTTTGATGGGCAGCGCATGATCTACGGCGGCTTCCAATACCTCCTTGAACCTTGACCCCACACCATCCCCTGTAGGAGCTGCGGCACGCTGCGATCTTTTGATTTTGATTTTAAAAACAAGATCAAA
>NZ_LHVN01000016.1:0-6351 GCF_001269815.1 Pseudomonas sp. P1.31
GTGCAACGAGGCTGCGATCTTTTGGCTTTTAAAAGATCAGGATCAAAAGATCGCAGCCTCGTTGCACTCGACAGCTCCTACAGACCCACAATCACACAGTCCCATGATTCCGCAGCACCTATAAGCGTTGGGGTTTCAGGGTTTGGCCACGCGCCATAGGTACCATGCGGCGACTGTGCGGTGTGGGCTCCAGGCTTGGCCGATGTCGATCATCTGTTTGCGTGTCGGTTGTACGTCGAGGCTTTTCAAGCGCCGATAACCTTCACGCACGCCGAAGTCGTCCGCCGGCAGAATGTCCATGCGTTCAAGGCTGTAGATCAGCAGCATTTCCACCGTCCAGCGACCGACCCCGCGCAGGCTGATCAAGCGTTCGATCAGCGCCTCATCGTCCATCGCCAAGGCCGTCGCGTAATCCGGCACCACGCCGTCCAGCGTCGCTTGGGCGATGCCTTGAATGGTCGCGATCTTGCCGCCCGAAAAGCCGCAACTGCGCATTCGATCAAAGTCAGTCGCGAGGATTTGCTCGGGGCGCGGGAAGGATTGCCCGCCAAACAACCCCACCAGCCGCCCGACAATTGCATCCCCAGCCTTGGCGTGCAGTTGCTGATAGGCGATCGCGCGCACCAGCGACTCGTACGGATCACGCGCCGGATGCGGTTGATGCAGGCATGGGCCGACAGCGGCGATGTGCCGCTGCCAGTCTTCGTCGAGCGCGGCCAGAAACTCGCTGGCCGCTTGATAGGGGAGCATGCTTTTCAAAAATTCCCTTTTCTTGATCGATCAATTGGTCAGAAAGCCAAGGGTTGCGTGAGCTGCACCGCGGCATTTTCCAGCCTCAGTAGAAACGCCTTGCGCGGCTGTCCTCCACCATAGCCGGTGAGCGAGCCATCCGCGCCGATCACCCGATGACACGGCACCACAATCGACAACCGATTGTGTCCGTTGGCCAGGCCCACCGCGCGACTCGCGCCGGGTTTGCCCAGCGCGGCGGCGATGGTGCCGTAGGTGCTGGTCTGCCCATAGGGAATTTGCCGCAGCGCCGCCCAGACCTGCCGCGCAAACTCGCTGCCGGGCAAATGCAGCGCCACGGTAAATTCGCTGAGTGTGCCGGCGAAGTACGCCGCCAGTTGCTGTTCGATCTGCTGCAGATGTCCGTTGTGTCCCGGCACGACCGCATAGCCGTAGCGGTTCTGCAATTCCTCGACTTCGCGGGTCAACGCCGGGCGATCAAGAAACTCCAGCAACACCAGCCCACGACGTTCGGCCATGGCGATCATCGGCCCCAGCGGCGTGGTCAGCCGGGTGAACAGCAACGGTTCACTCTGCGCCGCACGCCCCGGCGTGATGTGGAAGGACTTCTGAAACGCATCACGAAAACCGCTGAGCGATTCATAGCCCGAGTCGAACGCGGCGTGATCAATCGACGTGCCTTGCTTGATTCCGCCCAACGCCATGCCCAATCGACGCGTGCGCAGCCAGGCATGGAAGGTCATGCCGAAATGCTGTTTGAACCAGCGCCGCAACTTCAGCGGCTCGATGCCTTCGGCGAGCAATTGCGCATCGCTCCAGCGCACCTCGGGATCAGCTTCGACTGCTTTGAGCAGCGTCTGCACCCAGTCCGGCGCAATGGCGGCGGCGTCCAGCGGTTTGCAGCGCAGACAGGCGCGATAACCGGCCGACATGCATTCGTCGGCATGGGCGAAAAACTCGACGTTCTCCGGTTTCGGCTTGCGCGCCGTGCAGCTCGGGCGGCAGAAAATCCCGGTGGTTTTCACGGCCGTGAAGAACACGCCTTCATAGGCAGTGTCGCGTTCAAGCATGGCGCGAACCATCTCGGCGTGGGGCGGCAGGACAGCGGTTTGTATGTTCATGGCTTGAGAGTAAAACCAGATTGTCGATGGCTCCACCGAAAAATCGACAGTGAATTCCCACATCACCTGAACTACCGTGTAGGAGCTGCCGAAGGCTGCGATCTTTTGATCTTTTGATCTTTTGATCTTTTGATCTTTGGACGCGGAGCGTCCGCGGCTGCATTCCCACGCAGAGCGTGGGAACGATCAGATCAAAAGATCGCAGCCTGCGGCAGCTCCTACATAGTGTGAGGCGTTGAGTTATGCATCCGTTTTCCATTCATCACATCGATCACATCGTCCTGCGCGTCAAAGATCTGCAACGCAGCATCGATTTCTACGGCCAGGTTTTCGGCGCCGAGGTGGTCAAGCGCAACGAGCCGCTGGGCCTGATCCATCTGCGCGCCGGCACCTCAATGATCGACCTCGTCGACCTGCAAGGCGAACTCGGCCGCAAGGGCGGTGGGGCGGCCGGGGTCGAGCGGCGTAACGTCGATCACTTCTGCCTGCGCATCGAACCGTTCGATGAAGTGGCGCTGACCGAACATCTGCAATCCTTCGGCCTGACCGTGGCCAAAGCCGAATCGCGTTTCGGCGCTGAAGGCAAAGGCCTCTCACTGTACTGCTTCGACCCGGATGGCAATCAGGTCGAACTCAAAGGCCCGTCCGAGGCGTAAACCTCACGCCCGTTTCGCCAGCAGCAGCACCGAAGCCGCCGCCGACAACAGCCCCGCGCAGCAGCGATTGAAAATACGCTTGCCGCGCGGCTCGGCGAACCAGCGGCGCATGTGCAGGCCCATGTAGGCGTAAGCGCTGATGGCGATCCACTCCAGCGACAGAAACAGCACGCCCAACACGGCAAACTGCGCTGGCACCGGGCGGCCAGGGTCGACGAACTGCGGCAAAAACGCGGTGAACAACAGGATTGCTTTCGGATTACCGGCGGCCACCAGAAACTCCTGTCGCGCCAACGCCCAGAATCCCACCGAAGCTCCGGCAATTTCCTCCTCGGTTTCGGTATTGGCGCGCCACAGTTGCCAGGCCATGTACAACAAATACCCCGCGCCCACGATCTTGATCGCCTGAAACAGCCATTCCGACGTCTGCAACACCACCGACAGACCGGCGCCCGCGAGCGCAATCATCCCGGCAAACGCCAGAATCCGCCCGATGCCCGCCGAGCAGGCGCGCTGAAAGCCGTAGCGCGTGGCGTTGCTCACCGACAGCAAATTGTTCGGGCCGGGGGCCATGTTCAGGGCGAAGCAGGCGGGGAGAAACAGCGACAGCGTGGCGAGATCCATGACAGCACTCCAGAAACCAGAAGCGCATTTTTATCACAGCCCCCGTGCGGCCCGACCCGTACAGTCAGGCAGTGCTGTCACGGTACAGCGCCCGGCGGTACTGGCGAAACCGTTCGAACTTTTTACGAAATCTGAAACTCTGAAAGGTCAGAGGGCAGTGGTTTCGTCTGAAAAAACTAGTCGTCGGGTCAGAAAAATGACCTGTGCCGTGTAAAATCCCTCGATGCGATGCCAACCCCGAATGGCCCCAGGCGGCCTCACCAAGAGCGATCTACATGCAAGCAAAGGCCCGTGAAGTTTATGTGCCACCGGTGCTGCAAGATCTGCGAGCCGGCACTGCCGACCTGCACATCGCGCTGGAAAAACGCCTTCCTTTTTTCTCCGACGCCCTCGATATTCAGGCTTTTCAACGGCTGATGCAGGCTTACTACGGCTTCTACCTGCCGCTGGAAAGCGCATTGCTGGACAGCCACTGCATCCCCGCCGATTTTGATCTGACGCCACGTCTCAAAACCGCCACCTTGCACGGCGACCTGCAAGCGTTGGGCGTCGCGGATGAAGCCATCAACCGCCTGCCGATCTGTAGCCAATTGCCGCAGATCAATTCCGGCGCTAGCTGCCTCGGCATACTGTACGTGCTCGAAGGCGCAACGCTCGGCGGGCAAATCCTGCGCCGGGAAATTTCTGCGCGGTTAGGCCTGGAAGCCGATAACGGCGCGGCTTTTCTCGATGTCTACGGCGCCGCCACCGGCCGTCGCTGGCGCGATTTCATGGAATACCTGGGCAGTCGACCGATGGATGCGGACGAGCGCAAGGCCGTAGTGGCGGCCGCACACACCACATTCAGTTGTTTCGAGCGCTGGCTCGAAAGCCGGGAGGTACTGGCATGACTCCGCAAGACAAACAAGCCTTTGAAGAACTGCTGGCCAACTGTGCCGACGAACCGATTCGGTTCCCCGGCGCGATCCAGCCGCACGGGTTGCTACTGACCTTGAGCGAGCCCGCGCTGGAGATCATTCAGGTCAGCGCCAACGTCGAGAGCCTGCTCGGCCGTCCGGCGCTGGCGCTGATCGGTCAACCGCTGCAAAGCCTGATTGGCGATGAACACGCCGCGCAAGTACGCCAGACGTTGCAACAGCCGACGCTGTCCGACTCGGCGCCATTGCTGTTTCGACTCAACGACATGGCGTTCGAAGGCTTGCTGCACCGTCATCAAGGCGTGTTGATTCTAGAACTGGAAATCCACGTCGAGAACTTCCAGCCGCGCAACGTCGCCGGCAGCGAAACCCATTTGGGTCGCATGCTCCAACGGCTGCAAGGCGCGACGACGTTGCAGGCACTGTACGACATCAGCGTCAAAGAAATTCAGGCGATGACCGGTTACGACCGGGTGCTGATCTATCGTTTCGAAGAAGAGGGCCACGGCCAAGTCATTGCCGAAGCCTCCGATCCGTCGATGGAAGTGTTCAACGGTCTGTTCTTCCCGGCGTCCGACATTCCCGAGCAGGCCCGCGAGCTGTATCGCACCAACTGGCTGCGGATCATACCGGATGCCGCGTACGAGCCGGTGCCGCTGGTGCCGAAGCTGCGTCCGGACACGCAAACGCCGCTGGACTTGAGTTTCGCCACGCTGCGCAGCGTGTCTCCGATTCACTGCCAGTACATGAAGAACATGGGCGTGTTGTCGTCGATGAGTATTTCCCTGCTCAAGGGCGACAAACTCTGGGGCCTGATCAGCTGCGGCAACCGCGAACCGCTGCATGTGCCGCACGAATTGCGTGCCGCGTGCCAGACCATCGGCCAGGTGTTGTCGCTGCAAATCAGTGCGATGGAGGCGCTGGAAGTCAGCCGTCAGCGCGAAGCAAAAGTCGACGCGCTGGCGATGCTCAATCAAGCGATGATCGACTCGCCGCAGAATGTCTTCGACGGTCTGGCTAACCAGCCTGAAGTGCTGATGGCGCTGACCGGCGCCGGCGGCATTGCGATCATCGAAGACAAGCAATTGCACCGTTACGGCAACTGCCCGGAGCCGGACGAAATCCGCGCCCTGCACAAGTGGTTGCAGGACAGCGGCGAGGCGGTGTTCTCCAGTCATCATCTGGCCAGCGTTTACCCGCCGGCCGCGCACTATCAGCAAGTCGCCAGCGGCGTGCTCGCCATGAGCCTGCCAAAACCGGTCGACAACGGCGTGCTGTGGTTCCGCCCCGAGGTGAAGGAAAACATCAATTGGAGTGGCGATCCGCGCAAGCCGCTGGATCTGGAAAACTCTGACGCCGGCCTGCGGCTGCGGCCGCGTACGTCGTTCGAAATCTGGAAAGTCGAGATGGCCGGGATCTCCACCAAATGGAGCCACGGCGATCTGTTTGCGGCCAACGATCTGCGGCGTTCGGCGCTGGAAAATGATCTGGCGCGACAAGTGCGCCGCGAGCAGGAAGCGGTGCGTGCCCGTGATGAGCTGGTGGCGGTGGTTTCCCACGATCTGCGCAACCCGATGACGGTGATCTCGATGCTCTGCGGCATGATGCAGAAGGCGTTCAGTTCCGACGGCCCGCACACGTCGCGCAGAATCTCCACGGCCATCGACACCATGCAACAAGCGGCCGGGCGCATGAACACGCTGCTGGAAGACTTGCTCGACACCTCGAAAATCGACGCCGGGCGCTACACCATCACCCCGCAGAAACTCGACGTCGGGCAGATGTTCGAAGAAGCACAATCGCTGCTTGCGCCGCTGGCAATCGACAAGGACATCAGCATTTCCTTTGAGGCCGACGCGGATCTGAGCATTCATGGCGATCCTGAGCGGCTGTTTCAGGTGCTGTCGAATCTGATCGGTAACGCGATCAAATTCACTCCGCGTCTGGGCACGGTCGGCGTGCGTGCGAAGTCGGTGGGCGACGAAATTGTCTTCACCGTGCGCGACAGCGGCGAGGGTATTCCCAAGGAAAACCTGCCTCACGTGTTCGATCGTTACTGGACGGTGAAGGACGGCAACCCGACTGGCACCGGTTTGGGTTTGTACATCACCCAAGGCATCGTCGAGGCCCATGGCGGGCGGATCGTCGCCGAGAGCGAACCGGGGCAGGGCAGCGAATTCCGCTTCACCGTGCCGCGCCTGGACTAACCCACAAAATCCCCTGTAGGAGCTGCCGAAGGCTGCGATCTTTTGATCCTGTTTTCAAAAGACAAGATCAAAAGAT
>NZ_LHVN01000017.1:0-103707 GCF_001269815.1 Pseudomonas sp. P1.31
CTTCACCGTGCCGCGCCTGGACTAACCCACAAAATCCCCTGTAGGAGCTGCCGAAGGCTGCGATCTTTTGATCCTGTTTTCAAAAGACAAGATCAAAAGATCGCAGCCTTCGGCAGCTCCTACAGGGGCAGGGTGATTTTCTTCAATACCGGGGATCGGGCGCTGGTTAGGGTGTGCGCCTTGTTCCTCGTTTTGAAGCAGGTGTGCGATGAGTCTGATTGTTTCGATGGCGGCGTTTGCGCTGGCGGCGTCCATCACGCCGGGGCCGGTGAATATTGTGGCGTTGAGTTCGGGGGCGCAGTTCGGCTTTCGCGCCAGTCAGCGGCATGTCGCCGGGGCCACGTTAGGGTTTGTGTTGCTCTTGGTGCTGATGGGGTTGGGGCTGCATGAAGTGCTGCAGCTGTGGCCGTTCATGACCCGCGTGGTGCAACTGGCCGGGGTGGCGTTTTTGCTGTTCATGGCGTGGAAACTGGCCACGGATGACGGTCAGTTAAATGCCAAGGATTCAGCGCGGGCGCCGTCGATGCTGTACGGCGCGGTGATGCAATGGCTCAACCCCAAGGCGTGGCTGGCCTGCGTGGCGGGGATGGGCGCGTTTGTTGCCGATGGTGAGGCGCGGCTGGTCTGGCAGTTTGCGGCGGTGTATCTGGTGATTTGCTATGTGTCGGTGGGTTGCTGGGTGTATGCCGGGACGTTCTTGCGCGGGTATTTGAGCAATGCGGCGGGGATGCGTTGGTTTAACCGGGTAATGGCTGGGCTGTTGGCGATCAGTGCGGGGTATTTGTTGTTGCCCTAAACCTTGAAAGGCAAAAGATCGCAGCCTGCGGCAGCTCCTACAAGGGAATGAGTACACCCTGTAGGAGCTGCCGAAGGCTGCGATCTTTTGATCTTGCCCCAACGTTAGCCACGATATTGGCCGGGGGTTGCGGCCAGGTGTTGTTTGAACGCGCGCTGAAAATGCGCCTGATCAGCAAACCCAGCCTCCAGCGCCACATCGGCAATCAACTGCCCGCCACGCAAACGCTCGCGGGCAAACTGGATGCGCTGATTGACCAAAAACGCATGCGGTGTCATGCCGTAATGCTGCTTGAAAGCGCGGATCAAATACGACGGTGACAGCTGCGCCGCCGCGCAAATGTCCTCAAGGCTGAGCAGTTCCGTGCAGTGCTCACGAATAAAATCCGCCGCCCGTTCCAGTTTGAAATTCGGCTCGCGCAACGCTTGCCCGGCCGGGTTCAGGCGCAATTGCAGATCGCTGAAAAACTCCACCGCCGTGCTCTGTTTACGCAGCACATCCTGCTGATCGTCGACCAACACTTCGTACAGCGCCATCAAGCCGCGAAACAGCGCTGCATCCTGCAAGTGCGTGGCAGAAAACCGGCGAAACTCCAGATCCTCACCAAACCCCAACTGATGCTGCAAATCCGTCAGCCACGGCGTCTCGACGTACAGCATCACGTACGACCATGGCTGATCATCAATCGGATTGCAGGCGTGCACATCGCCCGGATTCATCAACACCACCGTGCCCGCCGCCACCTCGAACTGCGCCTGTTCATGCACATAAGTACTGCGCCCGGCAGTGATCGCGCCGATGGAAAAGTGCGCATGGGAATGCCGGGCGTAACAGACTTCGCGACCATCGGCGATGGCCCGTGCTTCGATAAAGGGCAGGGCGTCGTCGCGCCAGAAGCGCGGGGCTTTTTCAGGGTTTTTGGCGGCAGCGTGTTTCATTATGGTTATTCCCGGCAGGCCAGTGCCCGAGTGTATTAGCTCTGGCCGGCAAAGGCGCGCTCCAGTTCGGCAATGTCGAGTTTTTTCATTTTGAACATCGCCTGCATGGCCCGCTGCGACTTGCTGGTGTCGGCGTCCAGCATCATCTGCATAAACGCCACCGGGACGATTTGCCACGACACGCCGAACTTGTCCTTGAGCCAGCCGCATTGCTGGGCCTCGACCGGGCCGCCCGCAGACAGTTGGCCCCAGAAATGGTCGACTTCTTCCTGATTCTGACAATTGACCTGAAACGAAATCGCTTCACTGAACGTGAACATCGGCCCGCCATTCAGCCCGGTAAACGTATGGCCATCGAGCTCAAAACTGACGGTCATCACCGCGCCTTCCGGCTTGCCGTGAAATTCCTGACCGACCTTGCTGTAGTGGGTCAGGCCGGTGATTTTCGCGTGATCGAAGATCGAGCAATAGAACTTCGCCGCCGCTTCGGCCTGATCATCGAACCATAGGCACGGCGTGATTTTTTGAAAGCGTTGCATGGCAGTCATCCTCGGCAGGTTAGACACGCTGGACTTTCAGCGTAGACAGTCCTTGGTCGAATGGCAGTGCCGTAGATCGACAAGTCGCGGCGTCAAAAATCCCAGCGCGCCGCCAGTTGCAGGCTGCGCGGTTCGCCGTAGAAGCCGGTGCCGAAGTTGCCGAGGCCGGTGTAGTAGGTTTTGTCGAAGAGGTTTTTCACGTTGAGCGTGGTGCTCAGGTGTTCGTTGAAGCGGTAGCGCGCCATCGCGTCGACCAGGTAATAACTGTCCTGAGTAATGCGCACGTTCTGATCGGCACCGGGCTGGAACACGTTGCCGAAGAATTCGCTCTGCCAACTGACGCCGCCGCCCAGGGTCAGATTCTGCCAGACACCGGGCAGGCGATAGCTGCTGAACAGGCGGACTAACTGCTCCGGCGCGGTGGTTTGCAGGATCGAGGCATAGACCGGATCGCCGTTGGCATCGCGTGTGTGGTTGTAGGCGTAACCGGCGGAGAGGTTCCAGCCGTCGGCGACTTCGCCAGCCAGTTCCAACTCGAAACCTTTGGTGGTCGCGCCTTGCACCGCGCGATAAACAGCCTGCGTGTCGAAGCCGCTGACCTGCTCGGCGACGTTGTCTTGTTCGATGCGAAACACGGCAAAACTGGCGTTGACCCGACCGTCGAAATATTCGGCTTTTATCCCCGCTTCATAGCTGTCGCCTTGCACCGGGTCGAGCACTTGGCGCGCGGCGTCCTTGCTCAGTTGCGGCTGATAAATCCGCGTGTAACTGGTGTACAGCGAGTAGGTCGCGTTGAGGTCGTAGACCGCGCCGGCGTAAGGCGTGACCACCCCGGTCTGGCGGTAGCCATCGCGCACATCGACCGTGGCCGGGTCGCTGTAGCCGAGGTGGTCGCTGGCGGTGAAATCACTGACGCGTCCGCCGAGGATCAGCGCCAGGTCGTCGCTGGCCTTGAAGCGGGTCGAGACGTACGCGCCGGTCTGGCGCTGGCTGATGTCGTCCGTGCCGATCTGCGGGATATCGGGTTTGGCGAACTCGCCGTGCCAGTCGAAAATACTGCCGTCCAGCGGCGGATAAACCGAGCCGTACACCGGGTTGTTCTGGCGAGTGTTCATCGACATGAAACCGACGATCATCTGGTGCTCGCGACCGAACAACGAGAACGGCCCACCGAGGTTGAGATCGACATTGTCTTGCACCTCGTCGCCCTTGAATTTGCCCATGTACAGGAACATGCCATCGCCGGTCACCGGATCTGGATTACCGCCGCTGGCCGAGCCGAGCAGGGTGTCGTGCTCGCGGTGTTTGCGGTCGTAGCTGAGTTTCAGCGTCCAGTCGTTTTGCAGTTGTCGGGCGACGGCAGCGAACAAGGTCTGGTTGCTGAAATCGCGCCGGCTCCAGTCAGTGGCCGGGTTGAACGAGCGAGAGAAATTCGTCCGCGAACCATCGCTGTAGAACATCGGAAAACCCGTCCAGCTCGCGCCGCGTGAGCGAGTGTTTTGCTGGTCGAAACCGAAGGTCAGCAGAGTGTCCGGATCGAGATCGGCTTCGACGATGGCGTAGGCGATGTCCTTGGTGTTCTGGTAGTGATCGGCGTGGGCGCTGCGCTCCTGATGAACGCCGACAAAGCGTGCACGCAGGTTGCTGTTCAGAACGCCGGAGATATCGGCTTCGCTGCGGTAGTTGTCCCACGACCCGACGCTGCCACTGAGCGAGGCTTTGAAGGTCGGAGTAGGGCGTTTGCGGATCAGGTTCACCGTGGCCGAAGGGTCGCCGGAACCGGTCATCAATCCCGTCGCACCCTTGATGATTTCGACGCGGTCGAAGGTCGCCATGTCGGTGCTGGTGGTGCCGTAATCGTAGACGCCGTCGTAGTCGGTATTGACGCCGTCGTACTGGAAATTGGTGATCGGCGCGCCACGGCTGGAGAACTCCCAGCGCTCGCTGTCGTAGTTCTGCACGCTGATCCCCGGCGAGCGGCGCAGCACATCGGCGATGCCGTTGGCGCCTTGGTCATCGATTTGCTGGCGGGTGATCACGGTCACCGACTGCGGGGTTTCGCGCAGCGACAGCGCCAGGCCGGTGGCGGATGCGCTGACGCCGGTGGTGTAGGCGTGAGTGTCCTCGGTGATCGCGCCGAGGGTTTTGCCGTTGATGGTGGTGGCGTCCAGTTGCAGCGGATCTGCGTTGGCTGAGCGGCGTAAAACGTAACCGCCACCCGCTTGCCGCATAGCTTGCAGGCCGCTGTCCTTGAGCAGGATCTGCAAGGCTTGCTGCGGCGTGTAGTCACCGCTGAGGCCGAAGCTGCGTTTGTCTGCTGCAAGGTCATTGTGCCCGGCGATAAACACGCCGCTTTGTTCGGCGAAGCGGTTGAGCACTGTGACCAACGAACCGGGCGCAACCGAATAATGCTGTATCTGCCCCTCCGCTAACGCACACATCGCCGGCATGGCAGACGCCAGGGCCAAGGCAAAACGAGTGCGGGCGAGGGTAGAGCGCAACATGGAGTTCCCGGGGCAATCAACGAAATGAGGGGGCTAATGGTTAACCGAATGAACCAGCGAAAAGGGAACCGCGATATGAAAAAAAACCTCAGGCTTTTGGCCCGACGCTAACCCACCAATCGAAGGTTTTGTTGATGCGGATCGGCAGCGCCGCTTCCAGCAGACGCAAGGCTTGATCGGTGTCCTTGAGCGGGAATGAACCCATCACCGGTAACGCGGCCACGACCGGGTCGCAATGCAGATGCCCCGCTCGATAGCGGCTGAGTTCTTCGATCAACTTGCCCAGCGGCAGGTTATCGGCCAGCAACACACCCCGGCGCCAGGCTTCGCGAGAGGGATCGGCAGCGCTGGTGATGTTCATGCGGCCAGTGCTGAAGTCGATTTGCTGGCCGGCCTGAATCACGGCGGTTTCGCCCTGACGATTAGTGGCTTCGACCGCGCCTTCAAAGACATTCAGTACGGTGTTGTGCTCGTTCTGCCGTACGCTGAAACGCGTGCCCAGCGCACGCATGCGGCCATGTTCGGTCTCGACCCAAAAGGCTCGGCCGAGGTCTTTGGCGGTGTCGATCAGCACTTCGCCGGCGCGCAATTGCAGCAGGCGCTGGTGCGCATCGAAACGCACGTTCAAGGCACTCAAGGCGTTGAGCCAGATGCGGCTACCGTCGCTTAACGTCGTTTCGCGGGTTTCGCCGGTGCCGGTGGAAAGGTCGGCAGTCAACCGCTCGACTGAATCCATCAGCGGCGTGTTGCGCTCGATGGCCCATCCGGCCATGCCGGTCGCGGCCAAAATCAACAAACCTTTGAGCGACTGACGACGGCTGATCGACGTGCGCGCGCTGCTGCGCAAGGTGTGGCTGACGGCTTCGGTCTCTTGCTGCAACGGCGCAAAACGCTGGCCAACCCGTTCGATATAACGCCAGGCGGCCTGATGTTCAGGGCTTTGTGCGAGCCAGGCCTGCCAGCGCAGATGTTCCTGCTCGGCAACCGGCTCGTCATGCAATTGCACGTACCAGTGCGCCGCTTGTTCGAGGCTGGCGTGGCTGAGTGTTTGCGTGGCGTTATTCAATCAGCAGACCATCGAGTTCGGCTTCAAGAATGGCGCAGTGCATCATCGCTTGCGCCAGGTATTTCTTGATCATCCGCTCGCTGACGCCGATCTGTTCGGCGATCAGTTTGTAGGGCATGCCGTGCAATTGCGCGAGGATGAACGCGTCGCTGACCCGCTGCGGCAGGCGCTGCAGCATGGCGTTCACTTCCAGCAGGGTCTCGACGATGATCGCCTGTTGCTCGGGCGAGGGCTGCAGGGCCGGTGGGCGATTGGCGAAGGTTTCCAGCCAGGTCTGTTCCAGTTGCCGACGGCGCCAGTGATCGACGCATAAGCCGCGGGCAATGGTCGCCAGATAAGAGCGTTCGTGGACTTCGCCGTTGAAGGTTTGCGGACGCTTGAGCACGCGGATGAAAGTGTCATGCGCAAGGTCGGCGGCATCCATCGCGTTACTCAGACGTCGACGCAATAGCTCGTGCAGCCAGCGGTGATGGCTGAGGTAGAGATTCTGCACGAGTGAGGTGTCGGCGACCGTCATCAGAGCAAGCGTCCAAAGTGACCGTTGCGGGTCTAAATAGGAATGGGTCGCGATTAAAGCAAAAGGACGCAGGTCGCGCAAATGATATTGGTTTGCTTTTAGGCGGTGGCGTTGATGGTTTGAGTTGAATGTAGTCTTAATGACAAATACTCGAGTCAAAAAGACCTTTATTGATCTGTGTCAATTTGACTCTTATTTTTGCAGGTGGCTGATTTTGTTGGATTATAAATCTGGCACGAGACTTGAAGTGGTCAAGGTACAAAATTGAACAGCTCAGGAGTCCGCCACCATGCTCACTTTCTTCGAAAGCCCGCTGAACGTTCTGCACCTGTCGAGCAAAGTCCTTGTCGCCGGTCTGGTCATGTTGTTGGCTGGCATCTACGGCGCGTACTTATATGACGGCCACATGCCGATTGCGCTGCTGGTGGCGATGCATGCGCTGACTATCCTCGGTCCGACCCTGATCAAAATCGGCTACGTCATGCGTTTGTTGGCGCAGTATCGTCTGCGCGGCCCGCAATTGATCCTGCAAACCGCGTAACCCTTGTAGGAGCCGAGCTTGCTCGCGAAGGCGGCGTATCAAGCAACACAGGCTCAAGCTGTACCGACGCCTTCGCGAGCAAGCTCGGCTCCTATAGGGTTAGCGGTGTTTTTTGGATATCAGTTGCGCTCAGCCACCATCAGTAGTGACTGCGGCACCGGGCTTTGCGGGTGTTGCGGCTCTTGTAGGCCGACCAGCCGCAACCCGGCCATGTCGAGCGCATTGAACCAACTCGACAACGTGCGGAAATACCACGGCATCGGCTGCCATTGGCCCTTGAACCCGGCGAACGATTCTTCGCGCCAGCCGTCCTGATAATCGCCTGCCCCAACGGCCCATGGATGCAGGGTCTGGATGATCAGGGCGCCGCCAGGAATCAACAGCGCATTCATCGCGGCGAGCAGGGGAATGATGTCCTGATGCAGCAGCGAAAAATTCGCGCAGATCAAATCGTAATCGCGGCCGACATCAACCTTCGCCTCGACCAACGCGTCGTAGTCAGCGACATGCACGGTGCAAGTGCCGGCCAGACGTGCCGCGTCCACCAGCGTCGCATCGCCATCGACGCCCACCGCCTCAATTCCCCGATCCGCCAACGCCCGCAGCAACCAGCCTTCGCCGCAACCCAGATCAAGCACACGCTCCGGCTGACGCCCGATGATCGCCAGTAGAACGGCTTGATCTGTCACCTGCTGGCGGCTCTCAATGGCACCGCTGCGGATGACGTCGATCCACGCGTCGGCGTTGGCGTGCCAGCTCTGCAGCAGGGCGGATTCAGGGGTGGGCATGTCGGTCTCCGACAGGGTTGAAAGAAAGCAGTCCGGGAGAACCACAGTATGGACGCCGCGTCGCATTCAGCGAGCTTACCAACGGGCATCAGTCTGCACGGCGGGCAGGTACCGATTGCGTGTATGCTCTGCTCCTTTCCTGTCTCACTCCGCACGCCTGCGTTCGATTCCTTGCGTTTTGAACCCATGGCGCGTGCCTCCCTATGCTGGAGCCCTAATGATTTCGCAGAGCTTCATCGACCCGTGCGACTCGCCCGAACGTCTTGCCGTGCTGCACGGCTATGAAATCCTCGATACCCCACGCGAAGCGGATTTTGACGAGCTCGTGAGCCTGGCCGCCGCCATCTGCGACGCGCCAATTTCGGTGATGAACCTGATAGACCGCCACCGCCAGTGGTTCAAGGCGGAAACAGGCTTGGGAATCCGCGAAACACCCTTGGACGTTTCCATCTGCCGTCACGTCCTTCTGCAGCCCGGCATCACCGTCATACCCGATCTGCGCGCTGACCCGAGGATGAGCTCCAACCCGCTGGTGACGGCCGATGAGGGTTTGCGCTTCTACGCCGGCTGCTTGCTGGAGACGGCGGAAGGCTACGGCCTCGGGACGCTGTGCATTCTCGACCGACACCCGCGACAGCTGAGCCCGCAACAGAAAATCGCCCTGGTGACGTTGGCCAAACAGGTCATGGCGCAAATGGAGCTGAGGCGCTCGCTGCGGCAGAAAAATCAGCTGCTTGAGCAAAAGGACATGCTCCTCAAGGAAATCAACCATCGGACGAAGAATCACCTGCAACTGATCATCGGGTTGATCCAACTGCAAATACGCCAATTGGCAGATCCCGTCGCCCGCGCGGCACTCGTCGATACCAGCCGACGGATCATGAGCATCGCCGCCGTCCACGAAAAGCTGTATCAGGCCGATCAAGTGGAAACGGTCAACGCAGGTATTTATCTGGCCGAGTTGATCGATGGGCTGCGCGGTTCAGCCTCGGCGCATACACGCTTCGTGATCGACCTGGACGACGTCATTCTGCCGCTGGACAAGGCGATCCCGTTGGCGCTGGTGCTCAACGAACTGGTCACCAATGCCCTTAAATACGCCTACGCCGACACGTCGGCGGGGGACGTGTTTATCGAGCTGAAGGCGGCTGCTGGTCAGGTGCTGTTGAACGTGACGGATAAGGGCGCGGGGCTGCCTGCGGGGTTTGATCTGAAACAGCATTCATCCGTGGGAATGAAGATCATCAAATCCCTGACCCGCCAACTGCGGGGCGAGATGTCGATGCTCAATATGAGCCCGGGTTTGCAGTGTTCGCTGAGATTTCCGTTTTAAAGCCATAAGTATCGCCTTGCAGGTCGTTGAGATTGGCGCGGGACATTGATGAGAGTCTCTCATGAGGGGCGCGGGATTAATCCATGAAAGCAGGTTGCGCACGGATCCGCGACCCCCGAGAGTTGATTACAGTGCGAAAGTGTTTGGCTGAGTCCGGCTATGTTTCTTTGAGAAATTGCTGCGTCAGGTTAAACGGGCGATCACTTGTTTGAAGCCGCGAGTGCCTCTTTCAGCGCCCCATCTGCACGTTCAGCCGTCTGCGCGTCGCCGTGTTTTTTCAGCAGTTCACTGACCTCGTGCAACTTTGCTGCGCTGAGTCCCACGCGCAGGCTCGCCGCCATGTGCGAGCGCAATTGCGATTCCACCCCCGGCGTTGCCGCCAGCGCCCCGACGGTCGCCAGTTCGCGGCTTTGCCAGTCGAGGTTGTCGCGCTCGAAGATGTCGCCGAACAGGTGGGTTTGCAGGAACTGGTTGGCTACCGGGGCGAACTCGAACACCGGGCCTTTGACCGGAGCGCCGGAGATCTTTGTTTGATTGGCGGTGCCGGCGGCCAGCAGTTCATCACCGGTCGGAATCGCCCGGCTCGGTTCACGCCCCGGCGCATCGTCAATGCCGCGCTGTTTGCGCGCTTGCACCACAGTCATCAATTCGTTCAAGGCGTTCAGGCTGCGCGGGAAGCCGACATAGGCGTAGAGCTGCACGAGAATTTCCCGGGTTTCGCTGATGGTCAGGCCGGCATCGAGTCCCTGGTTGAGCGCCGTGTTGAGGTTGGGCATGTCGCTGGTCGCCATGAACGCGGCGATCAGTGGAATCGATTGTTGTTGGCTGGACAAAGTTGCTGCGCTTGCTGGCGTACTGGTCATGGGTTGCGATGCCTCGGCTGCGTGAGTGGTAACACTGAACATTGCCCCGACACTCAGACAGAGCGCCATGAGTGCGGGAAGGGCGGTGTGGTTGCGGACGTCGATGTTCATCAGATCAACTCCGTTCAGGTCGTGACGCGGTGCCGCGCGGGGGCCGTGGCCAGCGTGCGGATTTTCAAGATGTCACTCGGTACAAAAATTCAATTAACGCGTGTCAGGGTGATCTCTCAGCCAGCCGTTCACGCATTCCATGGTTCTGCGCTCCTGCTCACCTTCCATCACAAAACCTTCCAGCACCTTGGCTTTCGGCGCGTGCTGGACGAGGATGCTGCGGCTATACCCAGTCCACGCTGGATCAGCCCGGCGACCACGCGGGTATTGCCGGAGCGCGAGAAGTACGCGACCAGAATCCGCGAGCCTGAGCGCGGTGTTTCACTGGCACTCTGCGTGTCGGCGAGCGACAGCAGTGGGGCGCTGGCCAGTGCGGCGATCACCGTGCGCCGCAGCGGATCGTGATCGTGGCTCATCGGCCGACACGCGCCTTGAGGGCCTCGGGATAACGTTCGCCTTCGATGCTTATTTGCGCCAGCGCTGAGTCAATTGCCTTGAGTTCGGCCGCGTCGAGGGCGATATCTGCGCCGCCGAGGTTTTCTTCCAGTCGATGCAGTTTGGTCGTGCCCGGGATCGGCACAATCCACGGTGCCTGTGCGAGCAGCCAGGCCAAAGCGATCTGCGCCGGTGTGGCTTGTTTCTGCGCGGCGATCTGACGGATCAACACGACGAGGCCCTGATTGGCTTGCAGCGCCGACTGGGTGAAGCGCGGCACGATGCTGCGAAAATCGTCGCTGCCGTAAGTGGCCTCCGCCGACACCGTGCCGGTGAGAAAACCTTTGCCCAATGGGCTGAACGGCACGAAGCCGATGCCCAGTTCCCACAGCGTCGGCAGGATTTCCTGCTCGGGCTCGCGCCACCACAGCGAGTATTCGCTTTGCAGCGCGGTGACCGGTTGCACCGCATGGGCGCGGCGAATGGTTTGCGCGCCGGCCTCCGACAGGCCGAAGTGCTTGACCTTGCCTTCGCTGATCAAATCTTTCACCGCGCCGGCGACGTCCTCGATTGGCACGTCCGGATCGACGCGGTGCTGGTAGAGCAAATCGATGTAATCAGTCTTCAACCGCTTCAACGAACCCTCGACGGCCTCCCGAATGTGCTCGGGGCGGCTGTTGAGAATCTGCTGCTTATTGTCGTCACCGAAGGTGAAGCCGAACTTGGTGGCGATGACGACTTTGTCACGAACGGGCGCCAGTGCTTCGCCGACCACTTGCTCGTTCAGGTAAGGGCCGTAGACCTCGGCGGTGTCGAAGAACGTCACGCCTCGGTCAACGGCTGAGCGGATCAGTGCAATGGCTTGATGGGTATCTGTCGCCGGGCCGTAGCCGTGACTCAAGCCCATGCAGCCAAAGCCGAGGGCGGATACTTCGAGTGAGCTGTTGCCGAGTGTGCGCTTGTGCATGTCGATCTCCCGTTGGGCGTGGGGAGAACAGTAAGCGAGCTGACTGGTGAGGACTAGACGGGTAAAACAGGATGGCTTGATGAGTTCTGCTCATTAATAGACTGGAAGACGCAGGATCAAGACCGTTCGTGGCAACCGAGCAAACCTTTTCCAGACTGAATGATCTCTAACTTGAAGTTGAATAGCTGAGGTGCAACATGAATGAATCAACCGGCGGCTGCCTGTGCGGCGATGTCCGTTTCGAAGTGTCCGGCCAGCCTTACCGCGTCGGCATCTGCCATTGCCTCGACTGCCGCAAACGCCACGGCGCGCTGTTCCACACCTCGGCCATATTCCCCGAAGACGCGCTCAAGGTCAGCGGCGAAACCCGCGACTACAACGGACGATTCTTCTGCCCGCGCTGCGGTTCTCCCGTATTTTCGCGTTCGGAAGATGAAGTCGAAGTCAACGTCGGATCGCTCGATGAGCCGGATCAGTTCAAACCCACTTACGAACTCTGGACGATACGCCGGGAGGCGTGGTTGCCGGCGTTGCCGCTGGCCCACCACTACCAACGTGACCGCGAAAGCACGGGCCGCACAGAGGAATAGGGAGCCCTTGTGGGAGCGAGCTTGCTCGCGAAGGCAGTGGATCAGTCACCCCAACATTGACTGACAGACCGCATTTGCGAGCCCGCTCCCACAGGGGATGGGTGTGGATCTCAGAAATGAGGATTGGCACACATCATTGTGAGAGCGAGCCTGCTCGCGAAAGCAGTGGGTCAGTCAGCACGGCAATGTCTGATCGAATGCTTTCGCGAGCAGGCTCGCTCCCACAGGGGAGAGTGTGTATGACCAGCAATTTTAGCCGCGAATAAAGGCCAGCAGATCCGCGTTAATGGTATCCGCCTCCGTCGTCGGCATTCCGTGTGGAAAGCCGGGGTACGACTTCAGTGTGCCGTTGGGCAGCAACTTCGCCGACAACGGCGCCGAGTTGGCGTACGGCACAATCTGGTCATCCTCACCGTGCATCACCAACACCGGCACGGTGACTTTCTTCAGATCTTCGGTGAAGTCCGTCTGCGAAAACGCCACGATCCCGTCGTAATGCGCCTTCGCCCCGCCAATCATGCCTTGCCGCCACCAGTTGGCAATGATCCCGTCCGAAGGCTTGGCTCCCGGCCGGTTGTAGCCGTAAAACGGCCCGGTCGGAATATCCCGGTAAAACTGCGCCCGGTTCGCCGCCAAATTCGCCTGAAACTCATCGAACACTGATTTCGGTAACCCACCCGGATTGCTCTCGGTCTGCACCATCAGCGGCGGCACCGCGCTGATCAACACGCCTTTGGCGACGTTGTCCTGGCCATGCCGGGCGATGTAATGAATGACCTCACCGCCCCCGGTCGAGTGGCCGACATGCACAACATTCTTCACACCGAGGTGATTGACCACCGCCAGCGCATCGTCGGCGTAGTGATCCATGTCGTGGCCGTCCCAGACCTGGCTCGAACGCCCGTGGCCACGGCGGTCATGGGCAATCACCCGAAAGCCTTCGCCAAGGAAAAACAGCATCTGCGCATCCCAATCGTCCGAGCTCAGCGGCCAGCCGTGGTGGAAGTGGATCACCGGCGCATCTTTCGGGCCCCAGTCTTTGTAGAAGATTTCGACGCCGTCTTTGGTGGTGACAAATCCCATGTTCGCTACTCCAGACCAATGTGATGGATAACCCGCGCGGTGGGCGCGGACCGGTTTCGCTCATGACGCGTTTTCTAAGGGGATGGCTCGGGTGCGAGCCGTTATCAACTGTAGGATTAAAGTCGACATCTGCATGACCGGTGGTCGCAACGTCTGGCTTCATGCGCAATTTAGGCTTTGCTGAAAGGGATAAGCCGAGGCGCGCGTAGGCATGTTTGGCCACAGCGACGCCCCTTCAGAACACCGTGAGTCTGAGGAAATTCCCCGATGCTGACCTTGAATATCAATGGCAAGGATCAGGAGCTCGATGTCCCCGCGGACATGCCGTTGCTCTGGGTCCTGCGCGATGTCGCGCACCTTACCGGTACCAAATTCGGCTGCGGCATGGCCCAGTGCGGGGCCTGTACCGTGCACGTCGACGGGGCGCCGTTGCGCGCCTGCATTACGCCGGCGACCGCCGTGGCCCATGGGCAGAAAATTCTCACCATCGAAGGCCTGTCCACCGACGGTTCGCACCCGGTGCAGCAAGCCTGGGCCGAACTCGACGTGGTGCAGTGCGGTTACTGCCAGTCGGGGCAGATCATGTCTGCCGCCGCTTTGTTGGCGAAAATCCCCAAACCCACCGACAGCGATATCGACCAGGCGCTCTCCGGCAATATCTGC
This sequence comes from Pseudomonas sp. P1.31, assembly GCF_001269815.1. Lineage (NCBI taxonomy): Bacteria > Pseudomonadati > Pseudomonadota > Gammaproteobacteria > Pseudomonadales > Pseudomonadaceae > Pseudomonas > Pseudomonas sp. P1.31. The sequence continues at coordinate 13,735 of NZ_LHVN01000017.1, forward strand.
CGCTGCGGCACCTATCCGCGAATCCGCGCAGCGGTGAAGCGTGCATCGGAAATCGGCTGATTGATTACGTGGGAGTCGGGTGATGAACAGTTCTGTATCGCGTCGGGGTTTTCTCAAGGGCAGCGCCGTGTTGGGCGGCGGTTTGGTGGTGGCGTTCGTCGTCCCCGGCGGACATAAGTTTGCCTATGCGGCCGAGAACGAAGGCAAGGTCTTTGCGCCGAATGCGTTTTTGCGCATCGCGGCGGACAACAGCGTCACCGTGTTGCTCGGGCATTCGGAGATGGGCCAGGGCATCTGGACCGGCCTGACCATGCTGATCGCCGAAGAACTGGATGCCGATTGGTCGAAGATCCGCGTCGAGCATTCGCCCGCATCAGCAGCGGATTACGGCATGCCGGGGTTTGGCGGCATGCAGATTACCGGCGGTTCAACGTCGACGTGGATGGAGTTTGATCGCTATCGGCTGGCAGGCGCGACCGCTCGGCAAATGTTGGTTGAAGCAGCGGCGAAGCGTTTTGAAGTGGCGCCCTCGGCGATTCGCACTGAGTCGGGCGTGGTGATTGCCGGCGATCAACGTGCAACTTACGGCGAGCTGGCGGACGCCGCCGGGCAACTCCCCGTGCCGGATCCGAAATCGATCACCTTCAAGGAAGCCAAGGACTGGAAAATCATCGGCAAACCGACCAAGCGCCTCGACACCCCGGAGAAAATCACCGGCCGCGCCAAGTTCGGCATGGATGTGCAGTTCGAAGGCTTGATGACGGCGATGGTCGCGCGCGCCCCGGTGTTCGGCGCCAGCGTCAAATCCTTCGAAGGCGCCGAAGCGTTGGCGGTGCCGGGCGTGCACAAAGTGCTGCAAGTACCGACCGGTGTCGCGGTGATTGCCGAGCATTATTGGGCGGCGAAGCTCGGGCGAGATGCGCTGAAGATTGACTGGGATCTGGGCCCGCATGCGGATCTGAGCAGCGAAAAATTGCTGGAGAGTTTCCGCAAACTGGCCACAACGCAAGGCACGTCAGCCAGTCAGGCCGGGGATGCCAAGGGTACTTTTGGCAAAGCGACGAAGAAAATCGATGTCGAATACAGCGTGCCGTATCTGGCCCATGCGCCGATGGAACCGCTCAATTGCACGGTGAAGATCAGTGCCGAGAAATGCGAGATCTGGACGGGTACGCAGTTTCAGACGCTGGATCAAATGGTCGCCGGCAAGATCACCGGGCTGAAGCCTGAACAAGTGGAAATCCACACCGAGTTTCTTGGCGGCGGTTTTGGGCGTCGAGCCAACCCCACCTCAGATTTCGTCGCTGAAGCGGTGCAAGTGGCGAAAGCCGCCGCCATGCCGGTGAAAACCGTGTGGTCGCGGGAAGATGACATTCGTGGCGGTTACTACCGGTCGATGTTCCTGCATCAGGCGAAGATCGGTTTGGGCGCTGATGGTTTGCCGTCGAGTTGGCAGCATGTGTTGGTCGGGCAGTCGATTATGACCGGCACGCTGATGGAGGCGACGATGGTCAAGAACGGCATCGATCCCACTTCAGTCGAGGGCGTTTCCGACAGTCCTTACGTCAAAGGTCTGGCCAATCATCAGGTCGATCTGCATTCGCCGCAAACCGGCATCAACGTGTTGTGGCTGCGTTCGGTGGGCCATAGCCACACCGGTTTTGTCATGGAATCGCTGATCGATGAAATGGCCACGGCGGCGGGCAAGGATCCGGTCGAGTACCGACGAACCTTGCTCAAGGATCATCCTCGGCATCTAGGTGTTTTGAATCTGGCGGTGGAGAAGGCCAATTGGAAGGCTCCGTTGCCGGATGGTCATGCACTCGGCGTGGCGGTGCACGAATCGTTCGGCAGCTACGTGGCGCAGGTCGCCGAGGTGTCGCAGGACAATCTGGCGATTCGCGTGCACCGCGTGGTTTGCGCGGTGGACTGCGGGATCGCGGTGAATCCGCAGAGCATCGCCGCGCAGATGGAGTCGTGCATCACCTTCGGCCTGGGCATGGCGCTGCACAGCAAACTGACGCTCAAGGACGGCGCGGTGGTGCAGTCCAACTACCATGATTATCAGGTGCTGCGGCTCAACGAGATGCCGGTAGTGGAAGTGCACATCGTGCCCAGCAGCGACAAACCCGGCGGCATCGGCGAGGCCGGTGTACCGCCGACTGCGCCAGCGGTGGCCAACGCGGTGTTCGCCCTGACCGGGCAGCGTCTGCGCGAGTTGCCGCTGCAACTGTCGGGGGTGTGAGATGAAACGACATCTAGTGTTGGGCACGGTGGTTTTGCTGGGGCTCGGCGGTTATGCCTCGGACTTGTTTGCCGATGATCAGGAAGCATTGAAGGCGTTCGGCACGGTGCAGAAAGTCTTCCAGAGCCCGCGATGCCAGAACTGCCATATCCCCGGCGATTCGCCGCTGCAGTTCGACGCGGGCATTCCGCATGCGATGAACGTGGTGCGCGGCATGGACGGCAAGGGCGCGGCCGGTTTGCCCTGCGCCACCTGTCACGCAGAAAACAATCCGCCGGCCAGTTACGGCCCGCATGCACCGCCGGGTGCGCCGCATTGGAGCCTGCCGCCGGCGGCGCACAAAATGGCCTGGATCGGCCTGCCACCGGACAAACTCTGCGCGATGATCAAGGATCGTTCCAGCAACGGCGATCGCGATTTTGCTGCGCTGATCAAACACGTCAGCGAAGACAAACTGGTGTTGTGGGGCTGGAATCCCGGGGCAGGGCGCGCGCCGGTGCCGGTGCCGCATGACATTTTTGTCGAGCAATTCAAGCTCTGGGCCGACGCGGGCGGGCCGTGTCCGGTGGCGGGCATCTGATCGGGTGACCCTGCGCTGATTTGCGCTACGCTGAAAGTCATTGATGCCAACGGAGTGTGCGAATGCTGGTTCCAGGAAAACCTGCCAATGAAGCGGCGCGAATTCAGGTGCTGCACGGCCTCGACCTTCTCGATTCAGCGCCGGAGGAGCGTTTCGATCGGCTGACGCGGCTGGCCAAACGACTGTTCAATGTGCCGATTGCGCTGGTGACGCTGGTCGACAAGGATCGTCAGTGGTTCAAATCCTGCGTGGGCCTGGCGGCTACCGAGACACCACGGGATATCTCGTTCTGCGGGCATGCGATTCTCAATGATGGCCTGCTGCTGGTGCCCGATGCGCGGGAGGACGTGCGCTTCCACGACAATCCGCTGGTGATCGGTGAGCCGAACATTCGCTTCTACGCCGGTTACCCGCTGACCGTGCCCAACGGCAACAAAATGGGCACGCTGTGCCTGCTCGACACCAAACCTCGCGAACTTGATGACGAAGAACGCGCGCTCTTGCGTGATCTGGCGGAAATGGCCGAGCAAGAGTTGACGGCCGTGCAGATGGCGAGCATGGACGAGCTGACGTTGCTGTCCAATCGTCGCGGGTTCAAGCAACTGGCGCAGCATGCGCTGGACGCCTGCGCACGGCTGGAGCGGCCGGCGACGTTGCTGTTTTTTGATCTGAATGATTTCAAGCAGATCAACGATCTTTACGGGCATGCCGAGGGCGACAGCGCGCTGAAGACCTTTGCCGATGTGCTGCGAATTGCCTTTCGCGAGAGCGATGTGGTCGGGCGCTTGGGTGGGGATGAGTTTGTCGCGCTGCTGACGGGGTCGAGTCATATCGAAACCACGGCGATCATGGCGCGGCTCAAGGAAATCCTTGAAGAGCGTAATGCCACGCTGCATCGGGGTTATGCGATTCGCTTCAGCGTCGGGCAGATCGAATACGACGCCAAACGCCATGAAACCGTAGATCGCTTGCTGGCCGACGCGGATGGCGCGATGTATGCGCACAAGCAGGCCCTGAAGCGCTGTTGATGCGGGTTCCCATCGCTGGCAGGCCAGCTCCCATAGGTTTCTCGGGTGTTCTCGATATTCCGTCTCACCACAAATCTCCTGTAGGAGTGAGCCTGCTCGCGAAGGCCTCCATCCCTTCAACATCATCATTGCTTGGCCCACCGCTTTCGCGAGCAAGCTCACTCCCACAGGTTTCGCGGGTGTTCACAAAACCCCGTTCCACCACAAATCCCCTGTGGGAGCGAGCTTGCTCGCGAAGGCGTCCATCCATTCAACATCATCATTGCCTGACCCACCGCCATCGCGAGCAGGCTCACTCCTACAGGTTTCTCGGGTGTTCACAAAACCCCGTTTCACCACAACCCCCCCTGTAGGAGTGAGCCTGCTCGCGAAGGCGTCCGTCCATTCAACATCATCATTACCTGACCCACTGCCATCGCGAGCAGGCTCACTCCCACAGGTTTCTCGGGTGTTCCCCAACCCCCGTTTCACCCTAGATCCCCTGTGGGAGCGGGCTTGCTCGCGAAGGCGTCCGTCCAATCAACATCATCATTACCTGACCCACTGCCATCGCGAGCAGGCTCACTTCCACAGGTTTCTCGGGTGTTCACAAAACCCCGTCACACCACAAATCCCCTGTAGGAGTGAGCCTGCTCGCGATAGCGCCCGGCCATTCAACATCATCATCGCCTGACCCACCGCTTTCGCGAGCAAGCCCGCTCCCACAGGTTGCGCGGGTGTTCACAAAACCCCGTTCCACCCTAGATCCCGTGTGGGAGCGAGCCTGCTCGCGAAGGCGTCCATCCCTTCAACATCATCATCGCCTGACCCACCGCCATCGCGAGCAGGCTCACTCCTACAGGTTTCTCGGGTGTTCACAAAACCCCGTCACACCACAAATCCCCTGTAGGAGTGAGCCTGCTCGCGATAGCGCCAGGCCATTCAACATCGTCATCGCCTGACCCACCGCCTTCGCGAGCAGGCTCACTCCTACAGGTTTCTCGGGTGTTCCCAAAATCCCGTTTCACCACAAATCCCCTGTGGGAGCGAGCTTGCTCGCGAAGGCGTCCATCCCTTCAACATCATCATTGCCTGACCCAACGCCTTCGCGGCCAAGCCCGCTCCCACAGGAGGCGGGGTTGCGGGCATAAAAAAACCCGCCAGGTTGGCGGGTTTTTTTATCGGCTAAGCGAAGATCACTCTTCGATGTTGCCCATGGCGGTGGTGTTGAAGCCGCCGTCGACGTACATGATTTCGCCGCTGATGCCCGACGCCAGGTCGGAGCACAGGAAGGCGCCGGCGTTGCCGACTTCGTCGATGGTGACGTTGCGACGCAGCGGGGTTTGCGCTTCGTTGGCGGCCAGCATTTTACGGAAGTTCTTGATGCCCGACGCTGCCAGGGTACGGATCGGGCCAGCCGATACGCAGTTGACGCGGGTGCCGTCCGGGCCCAGGGAGCCGGCCAGGTAACGCACGCCAGCTTCCAGCGAAGCCTTGGCCATGCCCATGACGTTGTAGTTCGGCATGGTGCGCTCGGCGCCCAGGTACGACAGGGTCAGCAGGCTGCCGTTGCGGCCTTTCATCATTTCGCGGCCGGCTTTGGCCAGGGCTACGAAGCTGTAGGCGCTGATGTCGTGAGCGATGCGGAAACCGTCACGGGTGGTGGCTTCGGTGAAGTCGCCGTCCAGTTGGTCGCCCGGGGCGAAGCCAACGGAGTGGACGATGCAGTCCAGGCCATCCCACTTCTTGCTCAGTGCTTCGAAGACCTTGGCGATTTCTTCATCGCTGGCCACGTCGCACGGGAAGCACAGCTCAGGGCTCGAACCCCAGCCTTGGGCGAATTCTTCAACACGACCTTTCAGTTTGTCGTTCTGATAAGTGAAGGCAAGCTCAGCGCCCTCGCGATGCATGGCGGCAGCGATGCCGGATGCGATGGACAGCTTGCTGGCGACACCGACGATCAGTACGCGCTTACCGGCGAGAAAACCCATGTGTTGCTCCTCTTTCAGGTTATTGCGCAGTGGCTGGTGCCAAAAAAGCGGCTTCCAGCAACTGCTGTGTATACGGATGTTGGGGGGCGGCAAAAATACTTTGCGCGTCTCCCTGTTCGACCACTTGGCCATGCTTGACCACCATCAACTGGTGGCTCAGCGCTTTGACGACAGCCAGGTCATGGCTGATAAACAAATACGTCAGGTTGTACTTGGCTTGCAGTGAACGCAACAGCTCCACCACTTGCCGCTGCACCGTCCGGTCGAGCGCCGAAGTCGGCTCGTCCAGCAGGATCAGCGCCGGTTTCAGCACCAAAGCCCGGGCAATGGCAATTCGCTGCCGTTGCCCACCGGAAAATTCGTGGGGGTAGCGGTGCCGGGTTTCCGGATCCAGACCTACCTCCTTCAATGCCGCAATAATCGCCGCCTGTTGCTCCTCGGCGGTGCCCATCTTGTGAATCCGCAGGCCTTCGCCAACGATATCGCTGACACACATGCGCGGGCTCAGGCTGCCAAACGGATCCTGAAACACCACCTGCATCTCCCGACGCAACGGGCGAACCTCGTTCTGCGTCAGGCAGTCTAGCTGCTTGCCTTCAAAGCGGATCGCGCCTTTGCTGCCGATCAGACGCAAAATCGCCAGACCCAGCGTGGATTTGCCGGAACCGCTTTCCCCGACAATCCCCAAAGTCTGACCCTGAGGCAGGCTGAAATTGATGCCGTCCACTGCCTTGACGTGATCTACCGTGCGTTTGAGCAGGCCTTTCTTGATCGGGAACCAGACTTTCAAGTCCTCGACCTCAAGCAGCGGCGCGCCGATTTTATTGGTCGCCGGGCCTCCGCTGGGCTCCGCGCCGAGCAATTCCCGAGTGTACGGATGCTGCGGCGAACGGAACAGCTCTTCGCACGATGCCTGTTCGACGATGCAACCGCGCTGCATGACACATACACGATGCGCAATTCTTCGCACGAGGTTCAAATCGTGACTGATCAGTAACAGCGACATGCCCAATCGCGCCTGTAATTCCTTGAGCAAATCGAGAATTTTCAGCTGAACGGTCACGTCCAGCGCCGTGGTCGGCTCGTCGGCAATCAGCAGTTCCGGCTCGTTGGCCAGCGCCATGGCGATCATCACCCGTTGGCGTTGGCCACCAGACAATTCATGGGGCAGGGCCTTGAGGCGCTTGTGCGGCTCGGGGATGCCGACCATCTCCAGCAGTTCAAGCGTACGCTTGGTCGCGACTTTGCCGGTCAGGCCTTTGTGGATGCCGAGCACTTCGTTGATCTGCTTCTCGATCGAGTGCAACGGGTTCAGCGAGGTCATCGGCTCCTGAAAAATCATCGCGATGCGATTACCGCGAATATGGCGGATGGTTTTTTCACTCAAGCCCAGCAGATTTTGCCCGGCGTAATTGATGCTGCCGGCTGGATGGCGGGCCATCGGGTAGGGCAGCAACCGCAGGATCGAGTGTGCAGTCACCGATTTGCCCGAGCCGGATTCGCCGACCAACGCCAGGGTTTCGCCACGCTTGATGTCAAAACTCACGCCCTCGACGACGCGGTGTATGCGCTCACCGAAACCGAATTCGACGGCGAGGTCGCGCACTTCGATCAGATTGTCCTGATTCATTTCACTTCCTCGGGTCGAAGGCATCGCGAGCGGACTCGCCGATAAACACCAGCAAACTCAACATCAAGGCCAGCACGGCAAAGGCGCTGATGCCCAGCCACGGCGCTTGCAGGTTGGATTTGCCCTGCGCGACCAGTTCACCCAGCGACGGACTGCCGGCCGGCAAACCGAAACCGAGGAAGTCCAGCGCGGTGAGGGTGCCGATGGCGCCGGTGAGGATGAACGGCATAAACGTCATGGTCGAGACCATCGCGTTGGGCAGGATGTGGCGGAACATGATCGCGCCGTTCTGCATGCCCAGCGCCCGCGCCGCACGCACGTATTCGAGGTTACGACCCCGGAGGAACTCGGCGCGCACCACGTCGACCAAGCTCATCCACGAGAACAGCAGCATGATCCCCAGCAGCCACCAGAAATTCGGCTGCACAAAACTGGCAAGAATGATCAGCAGATACAGCACCGGCAGCCCCGACCAGATCTCCAGAAAACGCTGCCCGGCCAGATCGACCCAGCCGCCATAAAAACCCTGCAGTGCGCCGGCAATCACGCCGATGATCGAACTCAACACGGTCAGCGTCAGCGCGAACAGCACGGAAATACGGAAGCCGTAAATCACCCGCGCCAACACGTCGCGACCCTGATCGTCGGTACCGAGCAGGTTGTCCGCCGACGGTGGCGCCGGCGCCGGGACTTTCAGGTCGTAATTGATGCTCTGGTAGTTGTACGGAATCGGCGCCCACAACACCCACGCATCCTTGGCCTTGAGCAGTTCGCGGATGTACGGGCTCTTGTAGTTGGCTTCCAGCGGGAATTCGCCGCCAAACGTCGTTTCCGGGTAGCGCTTGATCGCCGGGAAGTACCAATTGTTGTCGTAATGCACCACCAGCGGCTTGTCGTTGGCGATCAGCTCGGCGCCGAGGCTCAGCCCGAACAGGATCAGAAACAGCCACAGCGACCACCAGCCGCGCTTGTTGGCCTTGAACAGTTCGAAGCGGCGGCGGTTGAGAGGGGACAGGTTCATCTCAATGCTCCCGGCTTTCGAAGTCGATGCGCGGATCAACCAGGGTGTAAGTGAGGTCGCCGATCAGTTTCACCACCAGCCCGAGCAGGGTGAAGATGAACAGGGTGCCGAACACCACCGGGTAATCGCGGTTGATCGCCGCTTCGAAACTCATCAGGCCGAGACCGTCGAGGGAGAAGATCACTTCCACCAGCAAAGAGCCGGTGAAGAAGATGCCGATGAACGCCGAGGGGAAACCGGCAATCACCAATAGCATGGCGTTGCGAAACACGTGGCCGTAGAGCACGCGATGGCGGGTCAGACCTTTGGCCTTGGCGGTGACCACGTACTGTTTGTTGATTTCGTCGAGGAAGCTGTTTTTGGTCAGCAGGGTCATGGTCGCGAAGTTGCCGATCACCAGTGCTGTAACTGGCAGCGCGAGGTGCCAGAAGTAATCGAGGATCTTGCCGCCGAAACTCAGTTCATCGAAGTTGTTCGAGGTCAGCCCGCGTAACGGAAACCAGTCGAGATAACTGCCGCCGGCGAACACCACGATCAGCAGGATCGCAAAAAGGAACGCCGGGATCGCGTAGCCGACGATGATCGCCGAACTGGTCCACACATCGAAGTGACTGCCGTGCCGCGTGGCCTTGGCGATCCCCAGCGGGATCGACACCAGGTACATGATCAGCGTGCTCCACAGCCCCAGCGAGATCGACACCGGCATCTTTTCCTTGATCAGGTCGATGACCTTGGCGTCGCGGAAAAAGCTGTCGCCGAAATCCAGCGAGGCGTAGTTTTTGACCATGATCCACAGGCGTTCCGGGGCCGACTTGTCGAACCCGTACATGAGCTCGATTTCCTTGATCAGCGCCGGATCCAGCCCTTGCGCGCCGCGATAGGAGGAACCGGCCACCGAGACCTCGGCACCGCCGCCAGCGATGCGACTGGTGGCGCCTTCGAAGCCTTCGAGCTTGGCGATCATCTGTTCCACCGGGCCACCGGGCGCGGCCTGAATGATCACGAAGTTGATCAGCAGAATGCCGAACAGGGTCGGAATGATGAGCAGCAGTCGCCGAAAAATATACGCCAGCATCTGATTACTCCGTGCCCGCAGGGTCGGCTTGCAGTTTGGTTTCGACTTCTACCGCCGGTTTAGCGTCAGGCTTGACCCACCAGGTGTTGATGCCGATGTCGTACTTGGGTGAGACCTTCGGATGGCCGATGTGATTCCAGTACGCCACGCGCCAGGTCTTGATGTGCCAGTTGGGCACCACGTAGTAGCCCCACTGCAACACGCGATCCAGCGCGCGGGCGTGGGCCACCAGGCTGGCGCGCGAGTCGGCGTTGATCAGGCTCTCGACCAGTTGATCGACGATCGGATCCTTCAAGCCCATGGTGTTGCGGCTGCTGGCCTTGTCGGCAGCGGCGCTCATCCAGAATTCGCGCTGCTCGTTACCCGGCGAATTGGATTGCGGGAAGCTGCCGACGATCATGTCGAAGTCCCGCGAGCGCACGCGGTTGATGTACTGCGAAACGTCGACGCGGCGGATCACCAGTTCGATGCCGAGGTCGCTGAGGTTGCGCTTGAACGGCAGCAACACGCGTTCGAATTCGGTCTGGGCGAGGAGAAATTCGATCACCACCGGTTTGCCGGTGGCGTCGACCATTTTGTCGTCGACGATCTTCCAGCCGGCCTCTTGCAGCAGTTGATAGGCCTCGCGCTGGTGATTGCGGATCATGCCGCTGGCGTCGGTCTTCGGGTTGTCGAAGGCTTCGCTGAACACCTGCGCCGGGAGCTTGTTGCGGAACGGGTCGAGGATCGCCAGTTGATCGGCGTCGGGCAGGCCGGTGGCGGCCATTTCCGAGTTTTCGAAATAGCTGCGGGTGCGGAAGTAGGCACCGTTGAACAGTTGTTTATTGGTCCATTCGAAATCGAACAGCAAACCGAGCGCCTGGCGCACCCGTATGTCCTGGAACACCGGACGGCGCAGGTTGTAGACGAAACCCTGCATGCCGGTCGGGTTGCTGTTGGGGATCAATTCCTTGATCAAACGGCCCTCGGTGACCGCCGGGATGTTGTAAGCGTTGGCCCAGTTTTTCGCGGTCATCTCCAGCCAGAAATCGAACTGCCCGGCCTTTAACGCTTCGACGGCGACGGTGTTGTCGCGGTAGTAATCGCTGGTCATCGTGTCGAAATTGTAGAAGCCACGGTTGACCGGCAGATCCTTGCCCCAGTAATCCTTGACCCGCTCGTACCGAATCGAACGGCCGGCCTTCACTTCGGCAACCTTGTACGGGCCGCTGCCGAGCGGAATTTCCAGATTGCCCTTGCTGAAATCGCGATCGGCCCACCAGTGTTTCGGCAGCACCGGCAACTGGCCGAGAATCAGCGGCAACTCGCGATTATTGTTGTGCTTGAACCTGAACAGCACTTTCAGCGGGTCTTCGGCGATGACTTCGGACACGTCGCTGTAGTAGCCGCGATACATCGGCGAGCCTTCCTTGGTCAGCGTGTTGAAGCTGAACACCACGTCGTCGGCGCGCACTGGATGACCGTCGTGGAAGCGTGCTTCGGGGCGCAGGTAGAACCGCACCCAGCTGTTGTCCGGGGCCTTTTCGATCTTGCCGGCGATCAGGCCATATTCGGTGAACGGCTCGTCGAGGCTGTGCTTGGTCAGGGTGTCGTAGATCTGCCCGATGTCATCGGCCGGCACGCCTTTGCTGATAAACGGGTTGAGGCTGTCGAAGCCACCAAAACCGGCCTGACGGAATACGCCGCCCTTGGGCGCGTCGGGATTCACGTAATCGAAATGCTTGAAATCGGCCGGGTATTTCGGCGGCTCGTTGTACAGGGTCACGGCGTGTTGCGGGGCGGCAAAGGCCAGCCCGGCGAACAGCAAGCCGCTGGCCTGGACGAGCAGGGCGCGGATGGGTTTCATCGATCTTTCTCCGAAGACTTCAGCCACCACGCGCTCAGGCCCAGGGTGTAGGGCGGCGTGGTGACGAAGGCCAACCGGTTGCGGTAGGCCAGGCGGTGATAATTCAGGTACCAGTTGGGAATGCTGTAGTGCTGCCAGAGCAGCACGCGGTCGAGCGCCTTGCCGGCGGCGACCTGTTCATCGCGGGTGCGCGCGGCGAGCAATTGTTCGAGCAGGTGATCGACCACCGGGTTGGCGATGCCCGCGTAATTCTTGCTGCCCTTGACCCCGACCTGACTGGAATGGAAGTACTGCCACTGCTCAAGGCCCGGGCTGAGGGTCTGGTTGAGCGTCATCAGGATCATGTCGAAATCGAACTGATCGAGGCGCTGTTTGTACTGCGCGCGATCGACCGTGCGCAGGCGCGCGTCGATGCCGATGCTGTTGAGGTTCTCAATGTACGGCTGGAGGATGCGCTCCAGATTCGGGTTGACCAGCAGCAGTTCGAAACGCAGCGGCTGGCCGTCGGCGTTTTGCAGGCGCTGGCCGTTGAGCTTCCAGCCGGCCTCGGCGAGCAGGGCCAGCGCTTTGCGCATGGTCTCGCGAGGAATGCCGCGGCCGTCGGTTTGCGGCAACGTGAACGGCTCGGTGAACAGCTTGGCCGGCAGTTGCTCCTTGTACGGTTTGAGCATCAGCCATTCGTGCCCGACCGGCAGGCCACTGGCGCTGAATTCGCTGTTCGGGTAGTAACTGGTGGTGCGCTTGTAGGCATCGCTGAACAGCGCGCGGTTGGTCCACTCGAAGTCGAACATCAGCCCCAGCGCTTCGCGGGTTTTGACGTCGGCGAACGTGGCGCGGCGGGTGTTCATGAACAGGCCCTGACTCTGGGTCGGGATCTGGTGCGGGATCTGCGCCTTGATCACGTCGCCACGGCGGATGGCCGGGAAGTTGTAGCCGTTGGCCCAGTTCTTCGCCTGATGCTCGATGTAGATGTCGAACTCGCCGGCCTTGAACGCTTCGAAGGCGACATCGCTGTCGCGGTAGAACTCGACTTCCATGCGATCGAAGTTGTACTTGCCGCGATTGACCGCCAAGTCCTTGCCCCAGTAATCCTTGACCCGCTCGAAGATCAACTGTCGGCCCGGCGTCACCGAAGTGATGCGATACGGGCCGCTGCCCAGCGGCGGTTCGAAGGTGGTGGCTTTGAAGTCGCGGTCTTTCCAGTAGTGCTGCGGCAGCACCGGCAATTCACCGAGGCGCAGGATCAACAGCGGATTGCCCGAGCGTTTGAGCACGAAACGAATGCGCTGCGGATTGAGGATATCCACGCGCAGCACTTCCTGAAGGGCCGTGCGGTACAGCGGATGACCTTCCTTGAGCAGCAAGCGGTAGGAGAACGCGACGTCATAAGCGGTGATCGGCGTGCCGTCGTGGAAACGTGCCTCGGGGCGCAGATTGAACACCACCCAACTGCGATCTTCGCTGTATTCCACCGATTGCGCGATCAAGCCATAGCTTGACGCTGGCTCGTCACCGGACGGCGAATACTGGCCAGTGCCGACCATCAGTGGCTCGTTCAGCTCGTTGATGCCGTACTGGAGGAAATTCGGCGTGGTGACCGGGCTGGTGCCCTTGAAGGTGTATGGGTTGACCGTATCGAAGGTGCCGAACGCCATCACCCGCAACGTACCGCCCTTGGGCGCTTGCGGGTTGACCCAGTCGAAGTGGGTAAATCTGGCCGGGTACTTGAGCGTGCCGAACTGCGCATAACCGTGACTTTCGGTAATCGTCGCGCTTGCGGTTGAGCTCAAGGCCAGGCTGATCAGGAGCAGGAGGAGGGGACGCTTCAAGTCAGATCTGATCCAGGCGGCTTGGGCTTTGTGGGCCGTACAGTAACAGCTTGTCTGGACAGGAAAAAGATCGCGGGTTAATGGGGGGTTAATCCGCTTGCCTGACAGCCCCTCACCCTAGCCCTCTCCCGGAGGGAGAGGGGACTGACCGAGGTGTTTGCGGGAGGTACGCCGACTTGCGATACCGAGCCGAACTCAAATTCTGAATAGCCCCCAATCGGCTCCCTTTCCCCTCTACCCCTTGGGGGAGAGGGCTGGGGTGAGGGGGATAGATCTCAAGAACACCAAAAAACCCGAACCAAAAAAAAGCCCCCGAAATCTCAGGGGCTCTTCTGTCAGTGCGGCTGATAAACCGTAAGCATCTGCCCCGGCTTCAAAGCCTTGCTCGCACCCGGATTCCAGCGCTTGAGATGCTGCATCTCAACATTGAAACGCTTGGCCACCACGTACAACGTGTCGCCGCGCTTAACCTTGTACTGAGTCTGCTGCTTGCTATCGCCTTTTTTGCTCTTGCTGTTGGCCGCAATCACCGTGTTGACCCGGCCCGAGCTGCGGCTCTTGCTTGGTTTGCTCGTGTCGCGCATCACCAGAGTCTGACCAACCTTGAGGTTTTTGCCGGTCAGCTTGTTCCAGCGTTGCAGATCCTTCACTTCAACCTTGTTGGCCTTGGCGATGGAGCCGAGGTTGTCACCACGCTTGACGCGGTAGGCGCGTTTCAGCTTCGCCACTTCCGTCGGATCAGCGCCTTCAAACACCGGTTTCAAGGAGCGTTTGCTAATCAACTCGTCCGGCGACATGGTCTGCAGGCTGGTGGTCAGCAATTGCGCCTTGGACGTTGGCACCAGCAAATGCTGAGGGCCGTCGACGGTGATGCGCTGTTTGTAGGCAGGGTTGAGCTGGAACAGTTCGTCTTCGTCGATGTTGGCCACTTCAGCGACTTTGGACAGGTCCATGCGCTGATTGATTTCGACGACCTGGAAGTACGGTTCGTTGGCGATCGGGTTGAGGTTGACCCCGTACGCTTCCGGCGACTGCACCACTTGCGACAGCGCCAGCAACTTCGGCACGTAGGCCTGGGTTTCCGACGGCAGCGGCAGGTTCCAGTAGTCGGTTGGCAAACCGAGTTTCTCGTTACGTTCGATGGCGCGGCTGACCGTGCCTTCACCGGCGTTATACGCGGCGAGCGCCAGCAACCAGTCACCGTTGAACATGTCGTGCAGACGGGTCAGGTAATCGAGTGCGGCGGTGGTCGAGGCGGTGATGTCGCGACGACCATCGTAGAAGCGGGTCTGGCGCAGGTTGAAGTAACGCCCGGTGGAAGGAATGAATTGCCACAAGCCAACCGCGTCAGCGCGGGAATAGGCCATCGGGTTGTAGGCACTTTCAATCACTGGCAGCAGCGCCAGTTCCAGCGGCATGTTGCGTTCTTCGAGGCGTTCGACAATGTAATGAATGTAGAGACTGCCGCGATCGCCGGCGTTCTCAAGGAATGAAGGATTGCTGGCGAACCACAGGCGCTGTTGCTCGATGCGCGGGTTCACACCCAGGCCTTCCTGCAACTGGAAGCCCTCGCGCATGCGCTCCCAGACGTCCTGAGGAATCTGTGGAGTGGGCTTTTCGCTGAGCCAGATCGGCTTCTGCTTGGCTCGCGCAGCAATGTTCGGCGTATGGGTCGCTTCAGTCTGCGGAGCATGGCTGGAACAGCCCGCCAGCGTGGCGGACACAGCCACCGCGATGGCTTGCGCCAAGCGGGTCAATGCGTCTGAATTGACGGACTTACGTATGGATGACGACATTGGCTGGAAGTAAGTTCCGGGCAAAAATGTCGGGCGATTCTAGAAAGCGCACCCCCTGCGGTCAACCATTGAGAATTTTTGTACCAAGCAGACCAGTGCTTAGAACTTATCTTTCCAAGCCCGCAGAGCCGCAAAAACCTCACTCGGCTCCCGGTTTTGAGCGCCTGCCCGTTCGTCCACTTTTTGTTTAACTAATGTTTCACCGGTGCGTAAAAACGGATTTGTGAGCTTTTCCAGTGCCAAAGTTGACGGCAGGGTCATCACGCCGTTTTGCCGTTGTTGGGTAACTTTTTCCAGACGGGCGGCAATATCGGCATTGGTCGGTTCGACCGCTGCGGCGAATTTGAGATTGCTCAGGGTGTATTCGTGGGTGCAATAGACGAGGGTGTCTTCGGGCAGTGCGGCGAGACGGCTGAGCGAGTGGTGCATCTGATCGGGCGTACCCTCGAACAGGCGACCGCAACCCGCGGCAAACAGAGTGTCGCCGCAGAACAGCAGACCGTGGTGATAATAAGCAATGTGTCCCAAGGTGTGACCGGGCACCGCATAGACATCAAACTCCCAGCCGAGCACGCTGGCGGAGTCGTTGTCGTTCAGCGCCACGTCGCGCGCCGGGATATTTTCGCTGGCCGGGCCATAAACAGTGGCGCCGCTGATGTGTTTCAGGCGTTCGACGCCGCCAACATGGTCATGGTGATGGTGAGTGATCAAAATATCGCTCAAGACCCAGTCCGGATGTGCATCAAGCCACGCCTCGACGGGCGCGGCATCACCCGGGTCGACCACGGCGCAACGTTGGCTGCGGTGATCTTGTAACAACCAGATGTAGTTATCGGTGAACGCGGGCAGGGCACTGATCTGTATCATCGTCGGAATTCGCCAAGCGGGAAACATTGGCGCATCTTAGTAGTTCCTGGCGCTTTGGAGAATGCGATGAGTGATAAAGCGTTCGCACAGGCTGATCCTGACTGGCTGGCACTGATCGGTGCCGCCCGTGAATGGCTGTCCGGCCCGCTCGGGCAATTTTTGCTCGATGAAGAGCGGCGCATGCTCGAAGACGAGCTCGGCCGGTTCTTTGGCGGTTATCTGGTGCATTACGGCCCGTCCGCTGAAACGCCACCGTCGGCGCCGCAAGTGCAGCGCAACGTGCGCCTTGGCGCGCCGCTGCCGGGGGTCGAGATTGTCTGCGAGGAACAAGCCTGGCCATTGAGCGAGCATGCCGCCGATGTGGTGGTGATGCAGCACGGTCTGGATTTCTGCCTGTCACCCCACGGTTTGCTGCGCGAAGCAGCGAGCAGCGTGCGCCCCGGTGGCCATTTGCTGATCATCGGCATCAACCCGTGGAGCACGTGGGGCCTGCGTCATGTTTTCGCCCACGACGCCTTGCGTCAGGCGCGCTGCATCTCGCCATCGCGGGTCGCCGACTGGCTCAACCTGCTGGGCTTCGCGCTGGAGAAACGCCGCTTCGGGTGCTATCGTCCGCCGCTCGCGTCAGCCAAGTGGCAGGGCCGTCTGGCCGGCTGGGAACGCAAGGCCGGTGACTGGCAATTGTCGGGTGGCGGCTTCTATTTATTGGTCGCGCGCAAGATCGTGGTGGGCCTGCGGCCGTTGCGGCAGGAACGTCGTGAACCGATGGGCAAGCTGATTCCGCTGCCGATGGCCAAGGTCAACCGCCGCCGCATCGAACCGTAAACCTTCTTTTAATTGTGGCCGGGTTTGTCCCGGCCTTGGTCATTGTCGATCCGTGAACGGCAAGGCACGTATTTTTCTGGATAGAGTGGCATGAGCGAAAGCGTTGAAAGCGTCGATACCGTAGAGCTGTTTACTGACGGCGCCTGCAAAGGCAATCCCGGCCCGGGCGGCTGGGGCGCCTTGCTGGTGTGCAAGGGCGTTGAAAAGGAACTGTGGGGCGGCGAAGCCAACACCACCAACAACCGCATGGAATTGCTCGGCGCCATTCGTGGCCTCGAAGCCTTGAAGCGTCCGTGCGAAGTGCTGCTGGTGACCGACTCGCAATACGTGATGAAGGGCATCAACGAGTGGATGGCCAACTGGAAGAAGCGCGGCTGGAAAACGGCGGCGAAAGAACCGGTGAAAAACGCTGATTTGTGGAAAGAGCTCGACGAGCAGGTCAACCGCCACACCGTCAAATGGAAGTGGGTGCGTGGGCACATCGGCCATCATGGCAACGAGCGGGCTGACCAGTTGGCGAACCGTGGTGTGGACGAGGTTCGCGGGTACAAGCAGAGCTGATTTCTTCCGTTGTACCGTGGTGTTGCCATTCGCGAGCAAGCCCGCTCCCACAGGAAAATGCATTCCAGATCTGATCTGTACCTTCCTTGAATTGGAATGCATTCCAATGTGGGAGCGAGCCTGCTCGCGAATGGGACGCCACGGTCTGCCTGAAACACCCCGCCGAGCGTGTTAACATCCGCGTTTTTGCACGATTGACCCGTTGAGAGCTGAGCACTGATGGCCACCAGATCCGTTGTACTCGATACCGAAACCACCGGCATGCCGGTGACCGATGGTCACCGGATTATCGAAATCGGTTGTGTCGAACTGATCGGTCGGCGCCTGACGGGCCGGCATTTCCACGTCTATCTGCAACCGGATCGCGAGAGTGACGAAGGCGCGATTGGCGTTCACGGCATCACCAACGAATTCCTCGTCGGCAAGCCGCGTTTCAATGAGGTCGCCGACGAGTTCTTCGAGTTCATCAAAGGCGCGCAGCTGATCATTCATAACGCGGCGTTCGACGTTGGCTTCATCAACAACGAATTCGCCTTGATGGGCGCGAAGGATCGCGCTGACATCACGCAGCACTGCTCGATCCTCGACACCCTGATGATGGCCCGGGAACGTCACCCGGGACAGCGCAACAGCCTCGACGCCTTGTGCAAACGTTACGGCGTCGACAACTCCGGTCGTGAACTGCACGGCGCGTTGCTCGACTCGGAGATTCTTGCCGACGTCTACCTGACCATGACCGGCGGCCAGACCAGTCTGTCGCTGGCGGGCAATGCTTCTGACGGTAACGGATCGGGCGAGGGCGCGGACAACTCTGCCACCGAGATTCGTCGGTTGCCGGTAGATCGCCAGCCTGCGCGGATTATTCGCGCGACTGAAGATGAATTGGCGGCGCATCTGGTGCGGTTGGAGATTATCGCCAAGTCTGCCGGTGGCCCAGCGTTATGGACGCAGATCGCCGAAGCCGACGCCCAAGCCTGAAGATCAAAAGATCGCAGCCTGCGGCAGCTCCTACAGGGGATTGCATTCCAATGTAGGAGCTGCCGAAGGCTGCGATCTTTTAATTTGTGGACATGAAGCCAACTGGCCACCCTCGCCACATTCGCTGCAACCCTCTACCCTGAGTGCATTGGCAGATTCATTTCTGCCGCCTCAGGACACTGAGCCCCATGTACAAAGATTTGAAGTTTCCGGTGTTGATCGTCCATCGCGACATCAAGGCCGACACGGTCGCCGGTGACCGCATCCGTGGCATCGCCCGGGAACTGGAGCAGGAAGGTTTCAGCATCGTCTCTGCCACCGACTACACGGAAGGGCGTCTGGTCGCGTCGACCCATCATGGCCTCGCGTGCATGCTGATTGCCGCCGAGGATGCCTCAACCAACTCGCATCTGTTGCAGAACATGGCTGAACTCATTGGCCTCGCGCGGGTGCGCGCCCCGGATCTGCCGATCTTTGCCTTGGGCGAGCAAGTCACCCTGGAAAACGCCCCGGCCGATGCCATGGCCGAGCTCAATCAACTGCGCGGCATTCTCTATTTGTTCGAAGACACCGTGCCGTTTCTCGCCCGGCAAGTGGCGCGGGCGGCGCGCAAGTATCTGGATGGTTTGCTGCCGCCGTTTTTCAAAGCATTGGTGCAGCACACCGCGGATTCCAATTATTCGTGGCATACCCCCGGCCATGGCGGGGGAGTGGCGTATCACAAGAGTCCGGTGGGGCAGGCGTTTCACCAGTTTTTTGGGGAGAACACACTGCGTTCGGATTTGTCCGTATCGGTGCCGGAACTCGGCTCGCTGCTCGATCACACCGGCCCGCTCGCTGAAGCCGAGGCGCGTGCGGCGCGCAATTTCGGCGCCGATCACACCTTTTTCGTGATCAATGGCACCTCGACCGCCAACAAGATTGTCTGGCACTCGATGGTCGCTCGCGATGATCTGGTGCTGGTCGACCGCAACTGCCACAAGTCGGTGCTGCACGCGATCATCATGACCGGCGCGATCCCGTTGTACCTGTGCCCGGAGCGCAATGAACTGGGGATCATCGGCCCGATCCCGTTGAGCGAATTCAGCCGTGAATCGATTCAAGCCA
The DNA here is from genome assembly GCF_001269815.1 of Pseudomonas sp. P1.31. Taxonomy (NCBI): domain Bacteria; kingdom Pseudomonadati; phylum Pseudomonadota; class Gammaproteobacteria; order Pseudomonadales; family Pseudomonadaceae; genus Pseudomonas; species Pseudomonas sp. P1.31. The sequence continues at coordinate 33,093 of NZ_LHVN01000017.1, forward strand.
AGATCGATGCGAGCCCGCTGACCAAGGGTCGCGCGCCAAAAGTCAAACTGGCGGTGGTCACCAACTCGACCTACGACGGCCTCTGCTACAACGCCGAACTGATCAAGCAAAAACTCGGTAACAGCGTCGAAGTCCTGCATTTCGACGAGGCCTGGTATGCCTACGCGGCGTTCCACGAATTCTTTGCCGGACGTTACGGTATGGCCACCTCACGCAGCGACGACAGTCCGCTGGTGTTCACCACCCATTCCACGCACAAACTGCTCGCGGCATTCAGTCAGGCCTCGATGATTCATGTGCAGGACGGCGGTGCGCGGCAGCTGGATCGTGACCGTTTCAACGAAGCGTTCATGATGCACATCTCGACCTCGCCGCAGTACAGCATCATCGCTTCGCTGGACGTGGCGTCGGCGATGATGGAAGGCCCGGCCGGACGTTCGTTGTTGCAGGAAACCTTCGATGAGGCGCTGAGCTTCCGTCGTGCGCTGGCGAATCTGCGTCAGCACATTGCTGCGGATGACTGGTGGTTTTCGATCTGGCAGCCGCCCGGCGTCGAAGGTATTGACCGCGTGCAGACCGAAGACTGGTTGCTGAAACCCGATGCCGACTGGCACGGTTTCGGCGATGTCAGCGACGATTATGTGTTGCTTGACCCTATCAAAGTGACCCTGGTGATGCCGGGCCTCAATGCGGGCGGTGCGTTAAGCGAGAAAGGCATTCCGGCGGCGGTAGTCAGCAAATTCCTCTGGGAGCGCGGATTGGTCGTCGAAAAAACCGGCCTGTATTCGTTTCTGGTGTTGTTCTCCATGGGCATCACCAAAGGTAAATGGAGCACGCTGCTCACCGAACTGCTGGAGTTCAAGCGCAGTTACGACGCCAACGTGCGTCTGGAGACTTGTCTACCCTGCGTCGCGCAGGAAGACCCGGTACGCTATCGCGGCATGGGCCTGCGCGACCTCTGTGATCAACTGCACGCCTGCTACCGCAGCAACGCCACGGCCAAACACCTGAAACGCATGTACACCGTGCTCCCCGAAATCGCCATGAAACCGGCTCACGCCTACGATCATCTGGTGCGCGGCGAAGTCGAGGCGGTGCCGATCGATGAATTGGAAGGAAGGATTGCCGCCGTGATGCTGGTGCCGTATCCCCCGGGAATTCCGCTTATCATGCCCGGCGAACGCTTTACCGAATCGACCCGTTCGATCATCGATTACCTTAAATTTGCTCGCACGTTCGATAGCAGCTTCCCCGGTTTTGTCGCGGATGTGCATGGATTGCAGCACGAAGACGAGGGCAATGGGCGGCTATACACCGTCGATTGTGTGAAGGAATGAGGACTTTTCCCAGTATGCAACCGGCCGTGAATCCAAAATACCCAGGCCTGTCGGTGCGTGTCGCCGACGAAGGTTTTGCGCCCTATATCTGGGGTAGCGACTTCAGTTTTGAGGTGGCGGCGTATGGCGCGGCGGTGATTGGTCAGCCTGTCGAGCAGTGGCGGGTGACGCCCATCGTGCCGTACCGCAAGTGCTATGGCATCGACCCGGAAGAATTCAGCAGTTTCCGCGATGCGCCGGACAGTGCGATTTTCATGGCGTATCTGGATGACGAGGCGGTGGGCCATTTGGTCATCAGCACCAACTGGAACGGCTTCGCCCATATCGATGAATTGGCGGTGCACGCGCCGGCCCGGCGGCATGGCGTGGCCAAAGCGTTGCTGGATGTCGCGCAATTCTGGAGTCGCAAAAAGAAGCTGCCGGGGATCATGCTTGAAACGCAAAACAACAACCTCGGTGCTTGCCGGTTGTATGAGCGTTGCGGCTATGTGATTGGCGGTGTCGACGAGCTGCGCTATCGCGGCATTGATCCGAACACCGCCGAAGTGGCGCTGTTCTGGTATCGACTGTTTGATAATCCGCTGGAAAACCCGCTCAGCTCGACAGCATCGCCTCGGCTTGTTCCGTGACGATTGTCAGCAAGGTCTGAATTGCCGCTGACGGCGCGCAGTGTTTGAAGGTCAGCGCGTAGAGGCTGATCGGAACCGCCGGCGACAGTGGGCAGACATCGAGGCCGCCGGCGCGCGCACCGAGGGCGGTGAACGGGTCGACGATGGCCAGGCCTTCGCCGGCCTCGACCATGCTGCGCATCATCTGATGGGTTTGCACGCGAGTCTGGATGCTCGGCGCCGGGCGCAAGGCCTCGAGTTTGTTTTCCAGTGCCGGGCTCAGCGGATCCTGACCGTCGAGGCCGACCATCGCCTGACCGGCCAAATCCTGTAGAGAAATGTATTTCTGCTTCGGCTGCAGCCAACCGTGGGGCGCGAGCAGTTGCAGTTTGCCGTGGGCCAGTGGCTGGCAATCAATGTCGGAATGTTCGGGATCGTGCAGGCTCAGGCCCAGATCACTTTCGCGCAGCAACAGGCTGCGGACGATGTCGCGGGTCGGTGCACTGAGCAGGCTGCACGGTGCATCGGGCAGGCGTCGGCGCAGGGCGGCAAGACTTTGCGGTAATAGATGTTGGGAGAGCGGCGGGGTGCCGATGATGCGCAAGGGAGGGGCGAGGTACTGTTTGAGGCTACTGGCCAGACGCTGAACCGGCTCGAGCGCTGCATAGACGTGGGCGATTTCGACTTGCAGCGCCCGCGCTTCCGGCGTTGATTGCAAGCGCCCGCGAACGCTGGCGAACAGCATGAACCCCAACTGACTCTCGGCTTCGCGCAAACGCTCTTCGACCTCGGTCACTGGCAACTGCAGCCATTCGGCGGCGGTGCCCAGGTGACCGGTCTGCAAGAGCGCCTGAATCACTTCGATATGGCGTAAACGCATGCGTGAAGTCCATGTTCAGCAGGTGGGGTCAGTGACTGATCCTAACCCAACTCTGCGCATATGACTTCTGCTCATAACGACGAGTTATGAAGCGACGGTTGGCTCAGGCTCGCGGGTCAGGGTGATACCCGACTGAACCAGTTCGAACGTCTGGTCGTCGATCTTCTTGATGCGATCGCCGATGGCCAGTTTGTAAATCGGCTCCGAGCCAGTGAGACCGTCTGCCGACGGGTTGGATTCCTGGAATTCATGCACGGAATAAACGCGGCCTTCCGCATCTCTTGCATGGAACTGACCGACGAGTACTGCTGCCATCTGTTTAGAACCTCTGGAGATAAAACGCTAGATTTGCGGTTTTAAGACCGCCATCCAGCGCTGTAAGTTTTCCTGCACGAAAAAAATATTCAGCAGCCGGGATTTTTCCCTCGTCTGCTGGTGGAATCGTCACGGGATCATCTATAACTACAGGCTCCCCCACGGACATCGAGAGTCTTCCATGAGCAATGTCTATAACGTCGCCGTCATAGTCGGTAGCCTGCGCAAAGCATCGATCAACCGCAAAGTCGCCCTGGCGCTGGCGGAACTGGCACCGGCGAACCTGAAACTGAGCATTGTCGAGATTGGCGATCTGCCACTGTATAACGAAGACATTGATGGCGATTCACCGCCGGCAGCCTACAGTACTTTCCGGCAAAAAGTCGGTTCTTCCGACGCGGTGCTGTTTGTTACACCGGAGTACAACCGCTCGGTGCCGGCACCGTTGAAGAATGCGATCGATGTTGGCTCGCGGCCTTATGGCAAGGCAGTCTGGAGTGGCAAGCCGGGCGCGGTGATCAGCGTTTCGCCGGGGGCCATTGGCGGTTTCGGCGCGAACCAGCACCTGCGCCAGTCGTTTGTGTTTCTCAATGTGCCCTGCATGCAGCAACCAGAGGCTTATCTGGGCGGTGCGGGGACAGCGTTTGATGAAGCGGGGAAGTTGAGTGAATCGGTGAAACCTTTCCTGCAAAGCTTTATCAATGCTTACGGACAGTTCGTTGAGCAACACAAAAAATAATCCAGCACCTTGGTGAACTCTTTGTGGTGAGGGGATTTATCCCCGATGGGTTGCGAAGCGACCCCCTGCGTTTTTCAGTCAAACCGAGTTCGCAGGTTTTGCGGCTGCTGCGCAGCCGGTCGGGGATAAATCCCCTCACCACAGGTATCCTGTCGTCTTCCAAAATCCTCTATCGAACAAGGCTGTTGCGGATGCTTGCTGCGTCACTGATTTTCCTGCTGACCATTACCCTTGTCATCTGGCAACCCAAAGGCCTCGGCGTCGGCTGGAGTGCGACGCTCGGTGCCGTGCTGGCGTTGATATTTGGCGTCGTGCATCTGAGCGATATCCCGCTGGTCTGGCAGATCATCTGGAACGCCACCGGCACCTTTGTTGCGCTGATCATCATCAGTCTGCTGCTCGACGAGGCCGGTTTCTTCAATTGGGCTGCGTTGCACGTGGCGCGTTGGGGGCGGGGCAGTGGGCGCAAGCTGTTTGCCTTTATGGTGCTACTCGGTGCGCTGGTGTCGGCGCTGTTCGCCAATGACGGCGCGGCGCTGATCCTCACGCCAATCGTGATTTCCATGCTGCTGGCGCTGCGCTTTTCCCCGGCTGCGACCCTGGCCTTCGTCATGGGCGCAGGCTTTATCGCCGACACCGCAAGCCTGCCGCTGGTGGTGTCGAACCTGGTCAACATCGTCTCGGCAGACTTCTTCCACATCGGCTTCAACCGCTACGCGGCGGTGATGGTGCCGGTCAACTTCGTCAGCGTCGCGGCGACGTTGGGCATGTTGCTGTGGTTCTTCCGCCGTGACATTCCCAAGGCCTACGACCCCGATCAACTTGAGCGTCCTGAAACCGCGATCCACGACAAAGCCACGTTCTATGCCGGTTGGGCGGTGTTGGCGATTCTGTTGATCGGCTGTTTCGCCCTTGAGCCGTTGGGCATTCCGATCAGCGCGATTTCCGCTGTCTGCGCCGCACTGCTGCTGGGCATCGCCGCGCGCGGCCACAAGATCTCTACGCGCAAGGTGATGAAAGAGGCGCCGTGGCAGATCGTGATTTTCTCGCTGGGCATGTATCTGGTGGTCTACGGCCTGCGTAATGCCGGGCTGACAAGCTATCTGGCCGGTTGGCTGGATGTGTTTGCTGACCACGGCGTGTGGGGCGCGGCGCTGGGCACCGGTGTGCTGACGGCACTGTTGTCGTCGATCATGAATAATTTGCCGACGGTGTTGATTGGTTTGCTGTCGATCGATGCGAGTCAGGCGAGTGGGGTGATCAAGGAAGCGATGATTTACGCCAACGTGATCGGCAGCGACTTGGGGCCGAAGATCACGCCGATTGGCAGTCTAGCGACGTTGCTGTGGCTGCATGTGCTGGAGCGCAAGGGGATTCACATTGGTTGGGGGTATTACTTCAAGGTCGGGATTGTGTTGACGGTGCCGGTGTTGTTGGTGACGTTGGCGGCTTTGGCTGTGCGTTTATCTATTTAGACCGTGTTGGCCTCTTCGCGAGCAAGCCCGCTCCCACAGGGGAATGCATTCCAAATGTGGGAGCGGGCTTGCTCGCGAAGAGCCCATTTCAAACACCAAAAATCTTAGGCCTGCCCCGGTACATTCGGCCAAAGATCCGACACCAGAAACAACCGCTCCGCCTCTTCCCAATCGCCCCGCGCATTCTCGGTCAGGCGCACCAGCAATTGCGCCGGCGCCATCGGTTCCAGTTCCTCCAGCCACGCCTGCAAATGCACTTCGCTCCAGGTTTGATCCGCCGGGTAATGCGCCGGCGCCAGCCACGCGTGACGGGGCAGGGGCTGCCAGCGACCGGCAGGGCGTTGCGCGACGAACGCTGGCCAATCCTTTTGATGCAACCAACTGCCGCGCAGATGCTGCGGGTGCGCGCCGCTTGGCGACTCAGCCTGGCCGGGCCACGGATACAGCAGATAGCCGCCCAGCCACAGCTGCGCGCTGAACGACTCGATATCCAGCGCCGCCAAGGCCTCGCGGCTTTCCGGTCGTGCGGAAATCGGCAGTTGATGACCGGCCAGATGCGCCAGTTTGCGATCCAGCCGATCATGACAACCCGGCCCCAACCATTGCGCGGAATCACGCCCATCGCCCTGTTGCGGGCCGAGGTAAAGCTTGATCGCCAGCTCCAAGTGATGCACGCCATCACGGTCACGCAGCAGCATGTCCAGTTCGCCAAGCGTATGACCTTCGCGGCGGATCGGCAGGTTGGCGGCAATCAGCTCGATCCCCGGCGCCTGCGCCACGGCAAATTGCCACAGCCGTTCGTAATACAGGCCCAGACGCCGCGTGCGCGCCTGCGATAACCAATGCAGCAAACCGTAGCTGTCGCGGTCGAGTTGGCGCAGCCAATGTTCGAGGCGATGCGGGTCATCCACCCAGTGGCTGCCGGCCAGCGGGTGACGTTGCGGCCACGGCGTGGTGGCGAGCATCGGCGGGGCGAGGATCACCCACGCCAGATCCCGCACTTCCGGATGGCGCAATTGGTGAGGCAACTGGAGCAGGTCGGGAAATAGGATCATCTTGCGAGCATAGCCGTAAACACGAGCGCGCCCTTGAGGCTGAAAGGATTTTGTCTATCTGGCGCTTTCGCCCATAATCCTGTTTTTCGCGTTTTCGATTGTCCGCAGAGGTCCCATGGAGCAATTTCGTAATATCGGCATCATCGGTCGCCTGGGCAGTTCCCAGGTGCTGGATACCGTCCGCCGACTGAAACGGTTTCTGCTCGATCGTCACCTGCATGTGATCCTCGAAGACACCATCGCTGAAGTGCTGCCGGGCCACGGCCTGCAAACCTCGTCGCGCAAGATGCTCGGCGAAGTCTGCGACATGGTCATCGTCGTCGGCGGTGACGGCAGCCTGCTCGGCGCCGCGCGTGCGCTGGCCAAACACAATATTCCGGTGCTGGGCATCAACCGTGGCAGCCTCGGCTTCCTTACCGATATTCGCCCGGATGAACTGGAAGTCGAAGTCGCCAAAGTGCTCGACGGCCACTATCTGGTGGAAAACCGCTTCCTGCTGCAAGCCGAAGTGCGCCGTCACGCCGAGGCCATTGGCCAGGGCGACGCGCTCAACGACGTGGTGCTGCACCCCGGCAAATCGACGCGGATGATCGAGTTCGAGCTGTACATCGACGGCCAGTTCGTTTGCAGCCAGAAGGCTGACGGCCTGATCGTCGCGACGCCGACCGGTTCCACGGCTTACGCGCTGTCCGCCGGTGGCCCGATCATGCATCCCAAGCTCGATGCCATTGTGATCGTGCCGATGTACCCCCATATGTTGTCGAGCCGGCCAATTGTGGTCGATGGCAACAGTGAGCTGAAAATCGTCGTGTCGAAAAACATGCAGATTTACCCGCAAGTCTCCTGCGACGGGCAGAACCACTTCACCTGCGCGCCGGGCGACACCATCACCGTCAGCAAGAAAGCACAGAAGCTGCGCCTGATTCATCCGCTCGACCACAACTACTATGAAGTCTGCCGCACCAAGCTCGGCTGGGGCAGCAAGTTGGGTGGTGGAGGCGACTGATGCTCGATCCCGCGCGCAGTTATGACCTGATTGGTGACGTGCACGGATGCGCCCTGACCCTCGAACACTTGCTTGACCGACTCGGTTATCACAAGCAAGGCGGGGTCTGGCGGCATCCATCGCGCATGGCCGTGTTCGTTGGCGACATCATCGACCGTGGCCCGCGCATTCGCGAGGCGCTGCACATCGTCCACGACATGGTCGAGGCCGGGCAGGCCTTGTGCATCATGGGTAACCACGAATTCAACGCACTCGGCTGGAGCACCCCGGCGCCACCGGGCAGCGGAAAGCAGTTCGTCCGCGAGCACACCAAGCGCCATGCGCGCCTTCTCCACGAAACCCTGACGCAGTTCGAAGGCCATCCCGGCGACTGGCACGATTTCCAGCGTTGGTTCTATGAGCTGCCGCTGTTTGTCGACGCCGGACGTTTCCGCGTCGTGCATGCCTGTTGGGATGCCGGCCTGATCGAACCGCTGCGCGCGCTGTTCCCTAATGGCTGCATCGACGAGCATTTCCTCCAGGCCTCGGCCGTACCGGATAGCTTCGCCTGCACCGTGTTCGACCGTTTGCTGCGTGGCACCGACATGCGCCTGCCCGATGGTTTGACCATGACCAGCGGCGACGGTCTGGTGCGTTCGTTCTTCCGCACCAAGTTCTGGGAAGACGACCCGAAAACCTACGGCGACATCGTCTTCCAGCCCGATGCCTTGCCGGAACCGGTGGCGCAAACGCCGCTGACCTCCACTGAAAAGAATTCCCTGCTGCGCTACGGCGTCGACGAGCCGTTGCTGTTCGTCGGCCACTACTGGCGCAGCGGCAAACCGGCGCCGATCCGGCCGAACCTCGCGTGTCTTGATTACAGCGCCGTGCTCTACGGCAAACTCGTTGCTTATCGCCTGGATCAGGAAACCTTCCTCGATCCAAATAAATTTGTCTGGGTCGATGTTGAGCGGCCGGAGGTGCTGCAATGAGTTCGGTAGCGGTATTACGTCTGCCTTTAGGCGTGGATCTGAGCGGTTTCGTCAAACTGCTGCAACGCATGCAAGTGCCGCATCGCGTCAGTGAAGAGGCGGGCGAGCAAGTGTTGTGGGCGCCGTCGGAAATCAGCGAAGACGTGCGCTCGCTGTACGAACGCTTCCCGGCCGGCGATCCCGATCAGCAACTGGACATTCCCGTCGCGCCGACCGTCAAACGCCCAAGCTTCGCCGAACAACTGAAATACGCCAAGGCCACCGGCTTCATTCTGCTGCTGTGCCTGATCGTCGGCGGCCTGACTTACCTCGGTGAAAACCTGCAAACCCTGCGCTGGCTGACCTTCCTCGACTTCCAGGTGGTCGGCGAATACATCCATTTCACGCCGTTGGCCGACAGTCTGGCAGCGGGGCAGTGGTGGCGTCTGGTCACGCCGATGCTGATCCACTTCGGCATCCTGCACCTGGCCATGAACGGCATGTGGTACTGGGAGCTGGGCCGGCGCATCGAGTCGCGGCAGGGCAGCATCAACCTGATCGGCCTGACGCTGCTGTTCAGCCTGGTCTCTAACTATGCGCAATACATCTGGAGCGGCCCGACGCTGTTCGGCGGCCTCTCTGGCGTGCTGTACGGTTTGCTCGGGCATTGCTGGATCTTCCAGCTGCTGGCGCCGAACCCGGCTTATCGCCTGCCGCGCGGCGTGTTGGTGATGATGCTGGTGTGGTTGCTGGTGTGCATGTCCGGGGTGATCTCGGTCATCGGTTTCGGCGAAATCGCCAACGCCGCCCACGTCGGCGGGTTACTCATCGGATGCTTCACCGGTTTGTTGGGTGGTTTGTATAACCGCCGTAAACTGGCCGCCTGAATTTTTTTGTAGATAAAGAGCACGGAGACCCTGATGTCCTCTTTTAACGACATGATCAACAACATCACCCCGGACATCTACGAGAGCCTGAAACTGGCCGTGGAAATCGGCAAATGGTCGGACGGTGGCAAGCTCACCGCCGAGCAGCGCGAGCTGTCGTTGCAGGCGATGATCGCCTGGGAAATCCAGAACCTGCCTGAAGATCAGCGCACCGGTTACATGGGCCCGCAAGAATGTGCATCGAAGTCGATCGAAGTGCCGAACATCCTGTTCAAGTCGGATGCTATCCATTGATCGAGATTGGCCGCGGTGCAATCAGCAAAATGTCGGCGCGCCTCGACGGGCCGAACGTGCAATACGCGTTTCGTCTGGATGACGTCGAGGTGCCGGTCAATCCCATGATCGGCACCACGGTGCGTCTGGAGTACCTGGGGGCGATCCACTGCACCCATTGCGGGCGCAAGACCAAAACCAGTTTCAGTCAGGGCTATTGCTACCCGTGCATGACCAAACTGGCGCAATGCGACCTGTGCATCATGAGCCCGGAGCGTTGCCACTATGACGCCGGCACCTGCCGCGATCCAGCGTGGGGCGAGCAGTTCTGCATGACCGATCACGTTGTGTATTTGTCCAATTCGTCGGGCATCAAGGTGGGCATCACCCGTGCAACGCAACTGCCAACGCGCTGGATCGATCAGGGCGCGTGTCAGGCGTTGCCGATCATGCGCGTGTCGACGCGGCAGCAGTCGGGCTTCGTGGAAGACCTGTTTCGCAGTCAGGTGGCGGACAAAACCAATTGGCGCGCGTTGCTCAAGGGCGATGCGGCAACGGTGGATCTGGCGCAGGTGCGCGATCAGCTGTTTGAAAGCTGCGCCGAAGGCCTGCAAGGTTTGCAAGAGCGATTCGGCCTACAAGCTATTCAGACGATTGCCGATGTAGAACCTCTCGAAATCCGCTATCCGGTCGAGCAATACCCGGCCAAAATCGTCAGCTTCAACCTGGACAAGAACCCGATTGCCGAAGGCACGTTGTTGGGCATCAAAGGCCAGTACCTGATCTTCGATACCGGCGTGATCAATATTCGCAAGTACACGGCTTATCAGCTCGCCGTGCATCAATAAGGACTCCAGCATGCGCACCGAACAACCGAAGATGATTTACCTCAAGGACTATCAGGCGCCCGAGTACCTGATCGACGAAACACACCTGACCTTCGAGTTGTTCGAGGATCACAGCCTGGTGCACGCGCAGTTGGTCATGCGCCGCAACCCGGCGCGTGGCCCGGGCCTGCCGCCGCTGGTGCTCGACGGCCAGCAACTGGAACTGCTCTCGGTGACCCTGGCCGATAAAGAGCTTGATGCCGCTGATTATCAATTGTCCGAGAACCACCTGACCCTGCAGCCGACCGCCGAAACCTTCACGGTCGACACCAGCGTCAAGATCCACCCGGAAACCAACACCGCACTGGAAGGCCTGTACAAGTCCGGCACGATGTTCTGCACCCAGTGCGAGGCCGAGGGTTTCCGCAAGATCACTTATTACCTCGACCGCCCGGACGTGATGAGCAAGTTCACCACCACCGTGGTCGCCGAACAGCACAGCTATCCGGTGCTGCTCTCCAACGGCAACCCGATTGCCTCGGGCCCGGGCGAAGACGGCCGGCACTGGGCGACGTGGGAAGACCCGTTCATGAAACCGGCGTACCTGTTCGCGCTGGTGGCCGGTGATTTGTGGTGCGTTGAAGACACCTTCACCACCATGACCGATCGCACCGTCGCGCTGCGTATTTACGTCGAGCCGGAAAATATCGACAAGTGCCAGCACGCGATGAACAGCCTGAAGAAGTCGATGCGCTGGGACGAAGAGGTCTACGGTCGCGAGTACGATCTGGACATCTTCATGATCGTCGCCGTCAACGATTTCAACATGGGCGCGATGGAGAACAAGGGCCTTAACATCTTCAACTCCAGCGCCGTGCTCGCTCGCGCCGAAACCGCGACCGATGCTGCGCATCAGCGCGTTGAAGCGATCGTCGCTCACGAATACTTCCACAACTGGTCGGGCAACCGCGTGACCTGCCGCGACTGGTTCCAGTTGTCGCTGAAAGAAGGCTTCACCGTATTCCGCGATTCCGGCTTCTCCGCCGACATGAACTCGGCCACGGTCAAACGTATTCAGGACGTCGCGTATCTGCGAACCCACCAGTTTGCCGAAGATGCCGGCCCGATGGCTCACGCCGTGCGTCCGGACAGCTTCATCGAGATCTCCAACTTCTACACCCTGACCGTGTACGAAAAGGGCTCGGAAGTGGTCGGCATGATCCACACCTTGCTCGGCGCCGAAGGCTTCCGTAAGGGCAGTGATCTGTACTTCGATCGCCATGACGGCCAAGCCGTGACCTGCGACGACTTCATCAAAGCGATGGAAGATGCCAACGGCGTCGACCTGACTCAGTTCAAGCGCTGGTACAGCCAGGCCGGCACGCCGCGTCTGGCGGTGAGCGAGTCGTACGACGCCGCCGCGAAAACCTACAGCCTGACCTTCCGCCAGAGCTGCCCGGAAACCCCGGACAAAGTTGAAAAACTGCCGTTCGTGATTCCGGTCGAACTCGGCCTGCTCGACAGCAAAGGTAACGAAATTGCCCTGCGTCTGAGCGGCGAAGCATCGGCGCAAGGCACCACTCGCGTGATCTCGGTGACCGAAGCTGAACAGACTTTCACCTTCGTCGACATCGCTGAACAGCCGCTGCCATCGCTGCTGCGCGGTTTCTCGGCGCCGGTGAAACTGAGCTTCCCGTACAACCGCGATCAACTGATGTTCCTGATGCAGCACGACAGCGACGGTTTCAACCGCTGGGATGCCGGTCAGCAACTGTCGGTGCAAGTGCTGCAAGAACTGATTGGCCAACAGCAGAAGGGCGAAAGCCTCAAGCTCGACCCGCGTCTGGTGTCGGCGCTGCGTACCGTGCTGTCGGACGAATCGCTGGATCAGGCAATGGTCGCCGAAATGCTTTCGCTGCCGGGTGAGGCTTACCTCACTGAAATCAGCGAAGTGGCCGACGTCGATGCGATCCATATCGCCCGTGAGTTCGCGCGCAAGCAATTGGCCGAAGGCTTGTTCGAGGCGCTGTGGCTGCGTTATCAGGCCAACCGCGACCTGTCGAAGAAGACTCCGTACGTGGCCGAAGCCGAGCATTTTGCCCGTCGCGCGCTGCAGAACATTGCCCTGTCTTATCTGATGCTCAGCGGCAAGCCGGAAGTGTTGGCGGCGGCGCTGGAGCAGTTTGAAAACGCCGACAACATGACCGAGCGCCTGACTGCGCTGGCGGTGTTGGTCAACTCGCCGTTCGAAGAGCAGAAAGCGCTGGCGCTGGCGAGTTTTGCCGAGCACTTCAAGGACAACCCGCTGGTTATGGATCAGTGGTTCAGCGTGCAGGCCGGCAGCACCTTGCCGGGCGGTCTGGAGCGTGTGAAGGCGTTGATGCAGCATCCGGCGTTCAACATCAAAAACCCGAACAAAGTGCGTGCGCTGGTCGGCGCGTTCGCCGGGCAGAACCTGATCAACTTCCATGCGGCGGATGGCTCGGGTTATCGCTTCCTCGCGGATCTGGTGATTGAGCTGAACGGCTTCAACCCGCAGATCGCTTCTCGCCAATTGGCACCGCTGACGCGCTGGCGCAAATACGACGATGCGCGCCAGGCGTTGATGAAGGGCGAGCTGGAGCGGATTCGGGCGTCGGGGCAGTTGTCGAGTGATGTGTATGAAGTTGTAAGCAAAAGCCTGGCTTGAAATTTGTGGTGGGGCTTGCCCTCACCCTAGCCCTCTCCCAGGGGGAGAGGGGACTGACCGGGTTGGATGGTGGAGTTACGCCGACCTGAAAGTCCTGAGTCGAACTCAGGATCTGAAAGTCCAGAGCCGAACTCAGGATCTGAAAGGCCCCCAATCAGCTCCCTTTCCCCCCTCTACCCCTTGGGGGAGAGGGCTGGGGTGAGGGGGTAGGATTTCAGCACCGCCACAACGCCCAAACCATACACACAAAAAAACGCCGCATTAAAAAATGCGGCGTTTTCATTTCCCGAAAAATTACTTCAGATCAAACCGATCCAGATTCGTCACCTTCGTCCAGGCAGCGACGAAGTCCTTAACAAACTGCTCCTTCGCATCCGAACTGGCATACACCTCAGCCAATGCCCGCAACTGCGCATTGGAACCAAACACCAGATCAACCCTTGTCGCCGTCCACTTCACGTCGCCACTTTTGCGGTCACGCCCCTCAAACTCATCCGCATCCCGCGATGTCGGCTTCCACTCCACGCCCATGTCCAGCAGGTTGGTGAAGAAGTCATTGGTCAGCGCTTCAGTCTGGCTGGTGAAGACGCCATGACGGCTCTGCCCAACGTTGGTGTTCAACACCCGCAAACCACCCAGCAACACGGTCATTTCCGGCGCGGTCAACGTCAGCAGTTGCGCCTTGTCGATCAACAGCGCCTCCGCCGATACCGTGTATTTGCCCTTGCTGTAGTTGCGGAAACCATCGGCAATCGGCTCAAGGAAACCAAACGACTCGACGTCGGTTTGCTCCTGCGTGGCATCGGTACGCCCCGGATGGAACGGCACGCTGACCGAATGACCAGCGTTTTTCGCCGCTTGTTCGATGCCCGCGTTGCCTGCCAGCACGATCAAATCCGCCAGCGAGACTTGCTTGCCGGCTGCGCCGCCATTGAACTGGTTTTGAATCCCTTCAAGGGTACTCAGCACTTTATCCAGTTGCTCAGGCTGGTTGGCCTGCCAGGACTTTTGCGGTGCCAGACGCAGACGGCCACCGTTGGCGCCACCGCGTTTGTCCGAACCACGGAACGTCGAGAGTGCCGCCCAAGCCGTCGAGACCAGTTGCGAAACCGATAGGCCCGACTCCAGGATTTTGCTTTTCAGTGCTGCGGCGTCGCTGTCGTCGATCAGCGGGTGCGTGACGTCTGGAATCGGATCCTGCCAAAGCAGTTCTTCGCTCGGCAGTTCCGGACCTAGGTAGCGCGACAGCGGGCCCATGTCGCGGTGGATCAGTTTGTACCAGGCGCGGGCGAAGGCGTCGGCCAGTTGCTCAGGATTGGCGAGGAAGCGCCGGGAGATCTGCTCGTAGGCCGGATCGAAACGCAGCGCCAGGTCAGACGTCAGCATGGTCGGCGAAAGTTTTTTGCTCGGGTCATGGGCATGTGGAACCGTGCCGGCACCGGCGCCGTTTTTCGGGATCCACTGATGCGCACCGGCGGGGCTTTTACTCAGCTCCCACTCGAAGCCGAACAGGTTTTCCAGATAGTTGTTGCTCCACTTGGTCGGCGTGGTCGTCCAGGTCACTTCGAGGCCGCTGGTGATGGTGTCGGCACCTTTGCCGGTGCCGAAAGCGTTGCGCCAACCGAGGCCTTGTTCTTCCAATCCAGCCGCTTCCGGTTCCGGCCCGACATTGTCGGCAGGCCCGGCGCCGTGGGTTTTACCGAAAGCGTGACCGCCGGCGATCAACGCCACGGTTTCTTCGTCGTTCATGGCCATGCGGCCGAAGGTTTCGCGGATATCGTGGGCGGAGGCGACGGGATCGGGATTGCCTTCAGGGCCTTCCGGGTTCACGTAGATCAAACCCATCTGCACGGCGGCGAGAGGGTTTTCCAGATTGCGTTCGCCCTGATCGGTACGGCTTTCTTCTTTACCGTGCAAATCCGGCTCTGCCACCAGTGTGCCGTCACCGGGCTCCTGCATCGGTGCGTTGTCTTTGCCATAGCGACTGTCGCCGCCGAGCCATTCGTGTTCCGAACCCCAGTAAACGTCCTCGTCCGGTTCCCAGACATCGGCGCGGCCACCGGAATAGCCGAAAGTTTTGAAGCCCATCGATTCCAGCGCGACGTTACCAGTGAGGACAATCAGATCCGCCCAGGAAATATTGCGGCCGTATTTCTGTTTGATCGGCCATAGCAAGCGGCGGGCCTTGTCGAGGCTGACGTTGTCCGGCCAACTGTTGAGCGGGGCAAAACGCTGTTGACCCGAGCCAGCGCCACCACGGCCATCCGCGGTTCGATAGGTGCCGGCGCTGTGCCAGGCCATGCGCACGAAGAGCGGGCCGTAATGACCGAAGTCTGCCGGCCACCAGTCCTGGGAGTCGGTCATCAGCGCGGTGAGGTCTTGTTTCAGGGCTTGAAAATCGAGGCTTTTGAAGGCGCTGGCGTAGTCGAAGTCCTTGCCCAACGGATCGGACTTGGGCGAGTGCTGACTCAGAATTTTCAGGTTGAGTTGATTCGGCCACCAGTCACGGTTCGTCGTACCACCACCGGCGGCGTGGTTGAACGGGCATTTCGATTCGTTTGCCATGTTCGAGTCCTTATCAGGTCTGCTACGGCCGGCTCGTGCCGACTTCGGACTAGTAAGGCTAGACCCGACTGGGCAAGTCAGCTAATAGGCCGACTGATGGACACTGATAGGCAAAGTCTTTTATTGCCCTGCACATGTAGGAGCTGCCGAAGGCTGCGATCTTTTGATCTTTCCTCTAAAAGATCAGGATCAAAAGATCGCAGCCTTCGGCAGCTCCTACATTGGCATTGAGGCGAAAAATATTCAGGTGGATTGGGCGGTGTCGTCCTCTGGCACTTCGTCCAGGAGGTCTTCCTGGCCCGGCAGTTCAGTAATCACGCTGAAATCCGTGACCTCAACCGCGCCTTCCCCATACCCCAGCAGATGAAAAGAAAACGCCTTTCGCTGCTGCGGGTTATCAAAGCTGAAATCCATCTCCAGCGGTTGATCCGCCGTGGCGACCATTTCCGTCGGCAGACCCAACTGCACGTCTTTCTCGAATTCCTTGGCCTTGAGCTGAATAAACGCCGTTTGCTGCGGATCAACCGCACGCACCGTCAGGCGTACGCGGGTGTAAGAGCCTTTGGGCATTTCCAGGTATTGCGCGCCGATCAGGTTGTCGGCCCAGTCGTCCTTGATTTGCGCCTGTAGCGGGATGACGTTGGTGCTGCCGAACTGATAGCGCTGATTGAGTGGAGTGCGCAGCAGTGACAGGTCGAGTGCGTTGGCGCGGGCGGCGATCTGGCGGGCAGGCTGGCCGCTGTAGTTGCCTTTGTAGGTGGCGCTTTCGGCGATGAATCCGGCGCTTTCGTAATAGCGGCAGCGGCGTGGCATGTCGCATTCGGAGAAGATGCCTTGGCCATTGTGGTAACGCAGTTTGCCGTTGGTGAAGGACATGATTTCGCGACCGGAATCGTAGTCGCGGAACAGCGAACGACCGCTGAGTGCCGTGGGTACCGGCAGGTCGAAATAGTCGAGGATCGACGTGCTCAGATCAACGTGGCCATAAACCCCTTTGTTCAGCCTTGGCAGTTGCGATTGCTCGGGCGCGAGGGTGAGATTGAATCCCCAAGAGGAGGCCAGGCGTACACCGTCGATGCCATGGGATTCATCCGAAGTAATCACTACCAGCGTGTCTTTCAACACGCCTTGGCGTTCGAGACCGCTGAGGAACTGCTCCAGCGCGTCATCGAGATAACCAACGGCGGCTTGTTTGGGCGTTTCATAACGCTCCAGATATTCCTCCGGGGCGGAGTAGGGCTGGTGCGTGCCAACGGTCAGTAGCGTGAGCATCCATGGCTGTTTCTGCTTCTTTAGTTTACCGACATAGTCCAGCGCACCCTCGAAGAAGGCCTTGTCATCCTTGCCCCAAGGGAATTCCAGGTAGTTGCTGTTGGTGAACCATTCCAGACCATGGGTCGCATCGAAACCGATGTGCGGCATGATTTTGTCTTTGGCCATGAAGCGCAACCCGGCGCCTTGCAGGTAGTGCGTACTGAAACCGTGCTGGCGCAGTTGCGCCGGCAGACAGGCCTGATTGCGTTCATGCAGGGTAAGCATTTCCACGCCTTTGGGCGTGCCGTTGTTGAGTTTGTCGTAATCGCCGCAGAGCATCGCGTACAGGCCGCGAATGGTCTGGTGCGTGTGCAGCACGTAATCCGGAGTGTTCATGCCGCGCTCGGCCCAGCGGCTGAGGTTGGGCATCAGGTCTTCCTGATAATGGCTGCCAATGGCTTCGCGGTTAGCGCGGAGGTAGGCGCCGGGAATGCCTTCCAGCGCGA
This sequence comes from Pseudomonas sp. P1.31, assembly GCF_001269815.1. Classification (NCBI taxonomy): domain Bacteria; kingdom Pseudomonadati; phylum Pseudomonadota; class Gammaproteobacteria; order Pseudomonadales; family Pseudomonadaceae; genus Pseudomonas; species Pseudomonas sp. P1.31. The sequence continues at coordinate 50,459 of NZ_LHVN01000017.1, forward strand.
TGATCAGCACGTTGCGCGCCTGGCCCGGCGCGGCCAGCAATTTGTGGCCATTGAGGTCGACGTCGGTGAGCCCGGCCATCGCCGGCGCGGGTTCTTCAATATCGCCGTCGAGCCATTCTTCGGCTTGAATCTGCAGATCGGCGACTTCGCTGGCGAGCAGTTGGTGTGGCAGGTTGTACAGCCGCCACGGATCAGCTTCGTTCGGCCACAGGTTCTGCGCGCCCCAATGCGCGGCGAACAACACCAGTGGCACGCTCCACACCGCGCGGGGCAGGGCTGGGCGAGTGACGCCGCGCCCGAGATACCGGGTCAGCAGCCAGACCATCAGCGCCAACAGCAAAACAACGCCCACCGCCGGATGCGCCAATCCGCCGCCGGTGGAGTTTTCGACAAATTGCGGATCGATCAGGTAATGAATGTCGGAAGGTGTCGGCAGGCGGCCGACTGCGCTCACCAGTTCAGCAGTCGCCACCGCCAGCAGGCCCCAAAACAACAGCACCGGCAGCGCCAGCCACCAGGCGCGGCGGTGCAGCAAAACCACCAGCGAACTGCCAATGGCCAGATCTGACAGATACCCCAGCGGTGACGACCAGCCCAATACCGCGCGCAGGCACACCGGCACGATCAGCACCAGAATGATCAACGAGACGAGGCGGGCATGCGGATGCCGCAAACGGTGAAAAAGAGCGCTCACAAAAAAAAGACCTTACCGTCATTAAAACGTCAAAAAAGTGTGGGCGATGATACCAAGGGTGGGCGGACTGATGGCCCTTTTAAACGCTTGGCTGATCTGGTTTGGGCAGGTGCTGAATGGCTTGAAACCCAGAGCGGCTCTAGAGTTGCCCAACAATCGTCGATATTTCTATCGGCGTGTTTATTGTTTCAGCCTGTTTAATAACTCCAGAACCCAATCAAATCCCCTGTGGGAAAGGGGCAACCTTGCGCTGCCCCTTTTTTCGTTACGCTACGACTTCTTCGCGCTTCACCACCAACGTCAAAATGTCATAACTGGCCACCAGTTCACCAAGCTGGTTGGTGACTTCCACATCCCACGCCACCACGCCTTGCGGAATGCCTTGCGGGCTTTTCTTGCCTTGGTCGATCTTGCGTTTGCAGGTCAGGCGCGCCTGAATGGTGTCGCCGATACCGACCGGGTTGATGAAACGCAAAGTGTCGAGGCCGTAGTTGGCCAGCACCGGGCCGGGCGCAGCGGAGACGAACAGGCCAGCGGCCGCCGACAGCACGAAATAGCCGTGGGCGATGCGTTTGCCGAACTGCGATTCCTTGGCGGCGATGTCGTCGAAGTGCATGTAGAAGTGGTCACCGGACAGACAGCCGAAGTTGACCAGATCCGCTTCGGTGACAGTGCGGCGGTGAGTCAGCAGCGACTCGCCGATCTGCAGATCCTGGAAGTGTCGACGGAATGGATGCACTTCGGTCTCGATGACTTTTGCGCCGCGCACGTGTTCACCGGTGACGGCAGCGAGCATGGTCGGCGAGCCCTGCACGGCGGCGCGTTGTAGGTAATGTTTTACTGCACGCAAGCCACCCAACTCTTCACCACCACCAGCGCGACCCGGGCCGCCGTGTTTCAGTTGTGGCAGTGGCGAACCATGGCCGGTGGATTCGGCCGCGGATTCGCGATCCAGTACCAACAAACGGCCGTGCCAGGCCGCGGCAACCGGAATGGCTTTGGCGGCGATTTTCGGATCTTTGGTGACGAGGCTGGCAACCAGACTGCCCTTGCCGCGCGCGGCCAGCACCAGCGCTTCATCGAGATCGTCGTAGGCCATCAGTGTGCTGACCGGGCCGAAGGCTTCGATGTCATGCGCGCCACCTTCGGCGTGCGGATCACGGGCCAGCAACAGCGTTGGAGCGAAGAATGCGCCTTGGCTGACGTTTGCGCCGCGCGGTTCGAAACCGTCCTCAGCGCCGAACAGTTGATCGCAGCTTTGCAGCAAGCTTTGCAAGCGTTCGCCGACGTCCTTCTGCTGATCATGGGAAGCCAATGCGCCCATGCGCACGCCTTCCACGGATGGATCGCCGACGACGACTTTCGCCAAACGATCGCGCAGACGTGTGGCGACGGCGTCGATGTGTTGCTTGGGCACGATGGCGCGGCGAATCGCCGTGCATTTCTGCCCGGCCTTGGTGGTCATCTCGCGGGCGACTTCTTTGATGAACAGCTCGAACTCTTCGTCGTCCGGGGTTACGTCAGGGGCGAGGATCGCGCAGTTCAGTGAGTCGGCCTCGGCGTTGAACGGCACCGAGTTGCGGATCAGGTTCGGGTTGACGCGCAGCTTGGCGGCGGTGTCGGCGGAGCCGGTGAAGGTCACCACGTCCTGGCCTTGCATGCGGTCGAGCAGGTCGCCGGTGCTGCCGATTACCAATTGCAGGCTGCCGGTCGGCAACAGGCCCGAGGCATCCATCATGCGTACCACGGCTTCGGTCAGATAACTGGTGGCGCTGGCCGGTTTGACGATGCACGGCATGCCCGCGAGGAAGCACGGCGCGAATTTTTCCAGCATGCCCCAAATCGGAAAGTTGAACGCGTTGATGTGCACCGCGACGCCGCCGCGCGGCACCAGAATGTGCGTGCCGGCAAAGGTGCCGAGTTTGCCCAAGGGCAGCGCCGGGCCTTCGTGGACGATGTTGCCCGACGGCAACTCACGCGCGCCGAGGCCGGCGTAGGTGAACAGCGTGCCGTTGCCGCCCTCGATGTCGATCCAGCTGTCGGCGCGGGTGGCGCCGCTGTGGTGCGAGAGCGCGTAAAGCTCTTCCTTGCGTTCGCTGAGGTACAGCGCCAGGGCTTTGAGGCGTTGCGCGCGTTGCTGGAAGTCGAGCTTCATCAGTTCGGTGACGCCTTGGCGGCGACCGAAGTCGATAGCTTCGGCGAAGTCCGGGCGTTCTTCATGCGTGCGCGCCAGCTCGTGGCCGTCGATGGCGCTGCGCAGGATTTGCGCGCCGTGTTGGCCGATCCAGCGGCCGGCGAGGAAGCTTTGCAGGGTAGGGGCGTGGGACATGAAATAAGCTCCTGTGCTTGAAATTAGTGTTGGCTGGCGCCGGACGCGCCGATGCCGGTCATCGAACGGATGAAATGAGTAAGCCCGCTCCCACATTGTTTTGTGTTGATGCCTGGCTCATTGAGAACCACCATCCCCTTTGGGAGTGAGCCTGCTCGCGAAAGCGGTGTGTCAGGCGACATCAATGTTGAATCTGATGACGCCTTCGCGAGCAAGCCCGCTCCCACATTGTTTTGTGCTGATGCCTGGCTCTGTGAGCACCACCGTTCCCCTGTGGGAGCGGGCTTGCTCGCGAAAGCGGTGTGTCAGGCGACATCAATGTTGAATCTGATGACGCCTTCGCGAGCAAGCCCGCTCCCACATTGTTTTGTGCTGATGCCTGACTCTGTGAACACCACCATTCCCTTGTGGGAGTGAGCCTGCTCGCGAAAGCGGTGTGTCAGGCGACATCAATGGTGAATCTGATGACGCCTTCGCGAGCAAGCTCGCTCCCACATTGTTTTGTGTTGATGCCTGGCGCTGTGAGCACCGCCATCCTCTGTGGGAGTGAGCCTGCTCGCGAAAGCGGTGTGTCAGGCGACATCAATGTTGAATCTGATGACGCCTTCGCGAGCAGGCTCACTCCTACAGGGATCGGTGTGAATCCTTTAGAACTGGTCGAAATCGAGGACGACTTTGTCGCTCACCGGGTACGCCTGGCACGACAGCACATAACCTGCCGCGACTTCGTAATCTTCCAGCGCATGGTTGCTGTCCATGTCGACTTCGCCTTCGATGACTTTGCACTTGCAGGTCGAGCACACGCCGGCCTTGCACGAATACGGCAGTTCCAGCCCCTGCGCATTGCCGGCATCGAGCAGGCTCTGGCTGTTGCGTGGCAGTTCGAACGCCACAGCGCGGCCGTCGCTGATCACGGTGATCTGGCTGACCCCGGCGTCGAGCATCTGCGCGGCCTCGCGGGCTTCGCGTTTGTGCTGGCTACCGGCAGCGGCGAACAGTTCGAAGTGGATGCGCTCGCCGCCCATGCCTTTGGCCTTGAGGCTGTCGCGCACGGTTTCGGTCATCTCTTGCGGGCCGCAGATAAACGCTGCGTCGAGGGCTTTGACGTCGAGCCAGCGGCTGAACAGTTGCTCGCATTTCTGCGCGTCGATGCGACCGTTATAGAGGTCAACATCCTGCTGTTCGCGGCTGAACACGAAGATCAGATTCAGACGTTGCAGGTAACGGTTTTTCAGGTCTTCCAGCTGTTCACGGAACAACGCACCGGAGCTGGAACGGTTGCCGTACAGCAACGTGACGCGGCTGTGCGGTTCGTTCTCCAGCGTGGTTTTGATGATCGACAGAATCGGCGTGATGCCCGAACCCGCTGCCACGGCGAGATAATTACCGTGCCGCGCCGGATCCAGATCAACATGAAAATGCCCGGCCGGAGGCATCACTTCCAGCGTGTGCCCAGCCTGCAATTGCTCATTGGCAAACGCCGAGAACCGCCCGCCGGCCACGCGTTTGATCGCAATGCGCAGTTCGCCGTCATTCACCCCGGTGCAGATCGAATACGAGCGGCGCACTTCTTCGCCGTCCATCTGCGTGCGCATCACCAGGTGCTGGCCTTGGGTGAACTGAAAACTGTCCTGCAGGTGCTGCGGAATGTCGAAGGCGATGGACACGGCGTCGCGGGTTTCGCTGCGCACGTCCTTGATGGTCAGGCTGTGAAATTTGCTCATTATTGTTCTCCCGACACGGCGCTGTGCCGTTCAGATGCACTTGAAATAGTCGAAGGGCTCGCGGCAATCGCAGCAGCGGTACAAGGCTTTACACGCGGTCGAACCGAACTCGCTGAGCACTTCGGTGTGGGCGCTGCCGCACTGCGGGCAGAGCACCGTCGGACTCTCGCCGAGCAGCGTGCGTTTGCTTGCGCTGCCGTCGGGCGGGGCGATGCCGTAAGCGCGCAGGCGTTCGCGGCCATCGGCGGTGATCCAGTCGGTCGACCACGCCGGGGTCAATTTGCGCTCCAGTTTCGGCGCATTGAATCCGGCCTGTTCCAACGCGGTGCGGATGTCATCCTCGATCACTTCGGTGGCCGGGCAACCGGAGTAGGTCGGCGTGACCACCACGTGCAGATGCCCGGCCTGCCAGTCGAGATCGCGGACGATACCCAGATCGACCACGCTGACCACCGGCACCTCCGGATCCATGACTTCGGCGAGGATCGCCCAGGCCTTGTCCAGATCACCGAGCAGCGCCGGCCGGGCGCCGCGATCGCTGGTGATCAGCTCACCAGGTTGCATCGGGGTACGCTCGGGGCAGGAACTGCATTTCTGCGAGCAAAATGCCCAAGTGTTCGCTGTGCAGACCGCGACGGGCATTCAGATAGAAGTAACTCGGCGCCGCCGGGACGGGCAGGGTGGCGCGAGTGAACACGTCGTTGACCGTGGCTTGCCATTGCGCAGCGACGCTGGCGATGTCCGGCGAAATACCGGCCGCGCACAGACGTTGTTCGCTGTCGTCTGCGGCGATCAGTTCCACGGTGAAACGCCAGACTTCCGGAATCGCCGCGAGCATGCGCCGATGGCTTTCTTCGGTGCCATCGCCCAGGCGTTCGATCCACTCGCCGGAGCGGCGCAGGTGATAGGTGACTTCCTTGACCGCTTTGGCGGCGATCCCGGCAATGCGTTCGTCGCTCGACTGGCTCAGGCCCTGCAACACCGGCAGGTGCCAGGCGTCGTAGAGGAATTGCTTGAGCATGGTCACGGCGTAGTCGCCATTCGGTTGCTCGACCAGCAGCAGATTGCGGTAGGCACGCTCGTCGCGGCGGAAGGCCAGATCATCGGCATCGCGGCCGTCATCCAGCAACTCGGCAGCGTATTCCAGCCAGTGCCGCGCCTGGCCAACGAGGTCGAGGCCGACGTTCATCAGCGCCAGTTCTTCTTCCAGCGCTGGCGCCTTGCCGCACCATTGGCACAGACGCTGGCCCTGAATCAGGGCGCTGTCACCGAGGCGCAGCAGGTATTCGATCAGATCGGTTTTATCGTTCATGGTCGACCTCACATGTGCCCGACTTCGGCCGGCAGTTCGTAGAAACTGGCGTGGCGATAAACTTTGTCGTCAGCCGGATCGAACAGCGGATCCTTTTCATCCGGCGACGAGGCGGTGATCAGCGCCGAAGGCACCACCCACAGGCTCACACCCTCGCTGCGACGGGTGTAGAGCTCGCGGGCGTTTTCGATGGCCATGGTGGTGTCGGCGGCATGCACGCTGCCGACGTGTTTGTGATTGAGGCCGTGCTTGCTGCGCACGAAAACTTCGAAAAGGGTCCATTGGGACATGTCATTCACTCCACATCAGTTCGGTTAGTGCGGCTGACAATCGATCGTTCCCACGCTCCTGCGTGGGAATGCAGCCCGTGACGCTCCGCGTCACTGGACGCAGAGCGTCCCTTGAGGCGTTCCCACGCAGAGCGTGGGAACGATCAGCAGTCGTGCCTTGGGTCAGGCGGCGTTTTTGTTGTTTTTTTTACGGGCATGAGCGACGGCGGCTTCGCGTACCCAGGCGCCGTCTTCAATGGCTTTGCGGCGGGTGGCGACGCGTTCCTGATTGCACGGGCCGTTGCCCTTGAGCACTTCGTAGAACTCGTTCCACTGGATTTCGCCGAAGTCGTAGTGGCCGCGCTCGGCGTTCCACTTCAAGTCAGGATCGGGGCAGGTGCAGCCGAGCAGTTCGAGCTGCGGGATGGTCTGGTCGATAAAGCGCTGGCGCAGTTCGTCGTTGCTCTGGCGTTTGATCTTCCAGGCCATCGATTGCGCGCTGTTCGGCGAGTGCTCATCGCTCGGGCCGAACATCATCAGCGACGGCCACCACAGGCGATTGATCGCGTCCTGCACCATGTCTTTTTGCGCCTGAGTGCCGTGACGCATCATGGTCAGGAGAATTTCGTAGCCCTGGCGCTGATGGAAACTCTCTTCCTTGCAGATGCGCACCATGGCCCGCGAGTAAGGGCCGTACGAAGTGCGCTGCAACACCACCTGATTGACGATCGCGGCGCCGTCGACCAGCCAGCCCACCGCGCCCATGTCGGCCCAGTTCAGCGTCGGGTAATTGAAGATGCTCGAATACTTGGCTTTGCCGCTGTGCAGCTTGGCGATCTCTTCATCGCGATCGGCGCCGAGGGTTTCCATCGCGCTGTAGAGGTACAGACCGTGGCCAGCCTCGTCCTGAATCTTCGCCATCAATTGCAGTTTGCGCTTGAGCGACGGTGCGCGAGTCACCCAGTTGCCTTCCGGAAGCATGCCGACGATTTCGGAGTGGGCGTGCTGGGAAATCTGCCGGATCAGCGTCTGGCGATACGCATCGGGCATCCAGTTTTTCGCTTCGATCTTGATTTCTGAATCGATTTTTTCCTGGAAGGCGCGTTCCTCTTCGGACATCTCCGCAAGGTCTTTGATGCGCTTGACGCCGGTTTCTACAAGCTGTGCGTACATTATTGTTCTCCTGCCTCAGGTTTTTCGAAGGCATGTTCGAGGGCATGGAGAACTTTATAAGTGATACGGAAATTAATATCAAACACAAAATAACGTGTCGTATGTTTTTTCTGTATCGCTTCGGATGAATGGTGAGCGTTGCCGCGCATTTGCAAAGCGGAAAAACGCGCACGGCGATGCTCGGCAGAGCATCGCCGTGGTTTTGCAGGGGGAGGGAGGGATTGCAGCGAGCAGCGAAGGCCTTGCACCTTCGCCGCTGTTATTGCTTTTAAGCTTTCACGCGTTTGTCGATCACATGGCAAGCCTTGCCTTCCGAGCGTTTGATCGAGAACGGCGGCTGCAGCAGCACCCGTGAACTGATACCGATGTAGGTCTTGATGTGCTTGCTCAGTTCCCCGCACAGGGCTTTCTGCTGTTCATCACTCAAGCCTTGATGCTCGGCCTTGAGCTCGACGTGGACATCGACGCTGTCGAGATTGCCGTTGCGATACAGGTGAATCTCGTATGACTCCGACAGCTGTTTGACTTTCAGCACCTGCTCTTCGACCTGGGTCGGGAACACGTTGACGCCGCGGATGATCAGCATGTCGTCGCTGCGGCCGGTGATCTTGTCGATACGGCGCATCGGGCGTGCGGTGCCCGGCAGCAGGCGAGTGAGGTCGCGGGTGCGGTAGCGGATCATCGGCAGGGCTTCTTTGCTCAGCGAAGTGAACACCAGTTCGCCCATCTGTCCGTCCGGCAGCACTTCGCCGGTGATCGGGTCGATGATTTCCGGGTAGAAATGGTCTTCCCAGATCGTTGGGCCGTCGCGGCTTTCCGCGCATTCCATGGCCACGCCCGGGCCCATGATTTCCGACAAGCCATAGATGTCGAGCGCAGTGATGCCCAAGCGTGCCTCGATGGCGCTGCGCAGTTCGGCAGTCCACGGCTCGGCGCCGAAGATGCCCAGGCGCAGGGCCAGTTTATGCGGGTCGATGCCCTGACGTTCGATCTCGTCGGCGATGTTGAGCATGTACGACGGCGTGACCATGATGATGTCGGGCTGGAAGTCCTTGATCAATTGCACTTGTTTTTCGGTCTGGCCGCCGGACATCGGAATCACCGTGCAACCCAAGCGTTCAGCACCGTAATGCGCGCCGAGGCCGCCGGTAAACAGGCCGTAACCGTAAGAGATGTGCACCTTGTCACCGCGGCGGCCGCCGCCCGCGCGAATCGAACGGGCAACGATGTTGGCCCAGGTGTCGATGTCGTTCTGCGTGTAACCGACGACGGTCGGTTTGCCGGTGGTGCCGCTGGACGCGTGCAGGCGCACGACGTCATGCATCGGTACGGCAAACATGCCGTAGGGGTAGTTGTCGCGCAGGTCGGATTTGGTGGTGAACGGAAACTTCGCCAGATCGTCCAGCGAGCGAATGTCGTCCGGGTGCACACCCAGCGCATCGAAGCGTTGACGGTACAGCGGCACATTGTTGTAGGCGTGGTTGAGGCTCCAGCGCAGGCGCTCGAGTTGATGCTGACGCAACTGGTCGACGCTGGCGGTTTCCAGCGGATCCAGTTCTGGGTTGAGCACGGCTTGGGCAATTGGCATGTTCATGACTTCACTCGAATTATTTTTGTGTTTCAGCCCCGGTGGCGCAGGGCTCTGAGTGCATGCCCCAAGGATACCTGTCGGCACCTCGGGAATCGCGGTTCTTTAGTCGGATAAACGCTCGATCACCAGCGCGATGCCTTGACCGACACCGATGCACATGGTGCACAGCGCATAGCGGCCCTGACGCTCTTCCAATTCCTGCAGGGCGGTGGTGACCAGTCGCGCGCCGCTCATCCCCAGCGGATGGCCGAGGGCAATGGCGCCGCCGTTCGGGTTGACGCGTGGGTCGTCATCGCCCAGACCGAGTTCACGCAGCACCGCCAGGCCTTGCGCGGCGAACGCTTCGTTGAGTTCGATGACGTCCATGTCGGCGAGGCTGAGGTTGGCCAGTTCCAGCACCTTGCGCGTGGCCGGCACCGGGCCGATGCCCATGATCCGTGGCTCGACGCCGGCAGTGGCCATCGCCACGACCCGGCCGCGAGCCTTCAAACCGTAATGCTGTGCGGTTTGCGCATTGGCCAGCAGCAAGGCGCAGGCGCCGTCATTCACGCCCGAAGCATTGCCGGCGGTGATGCTGCCGCCCTCGCGGAAGGGTGTGCCGAGTTTCTGCAGTTGCTCCAGCGTGGTGTCGGCGCGCGGGTGTTCGTCGTGCTCGACGACTTTGGCCGGGCCTTTGCGCTGGGGGATTTCCACGGCAACGATTTCTTTCGCCAAGCGTCCGCTGGCCTGCGCGGCTGAGGCGCGTTGCTGGCTGCGCAGGGCGAAGGCGTCCTGGTCGGCGCGGGAAATGTTGAACTGTGCGGCGACGTTTTCTGCGGTCTCCGGCATCGAATCAATGCCGAAGGTTTTCTTCATCAGCGGATTGACGAAACGCCAGCCGATGGTGGTGTCGTGCATCTCCGCCGAACGGGAAAACGCGGTTTCAGCCTTGCCCATCACCAGCGGTGCCCGCGACATCGATTCGACGCCGCCGACCAGCATCAGCCCGGCCTCACCGCTGCGAATCGCCCGTGCGGCAGTGCCGATCGCATCCAGTCCCGAGCCGCACAAGCGGTTGAGCGTGGTGCCCGGCACGCTGACCGGCAGCCCGGCCAACAGCGCCGACATGCGCGCGACGTTGCGGTTGTCTTCACCGGCCTGATTGGCGCAGCCGTAGATCACGTCGTCGACCTGGCTCCAGTCGACTTGCGGGTGGCGGCGCAACAGTTCACGCAGCGGCACGGCGCCGAGGTCGTCGGCGCGCACGCTGCTCAAACTGCCGGCGTAGCGACCGATCGGGGTGCGCACGGCGTCGATGATCAGAGCGTCATTCATGGGGAGTCTCCGGCGTCAGCACGGTGCCGCGCACTTTGTAGGATTTGCCGTGGAACAGGGCGATCAACTGGCCCTGCTGGTTTTCAATGCGCACGTCGTAGTTGCCAGTGCGGCCCGAGCGCGATTGCTCGGTGCAGCGTGCGGTGAGCGTGTCGCCCAACTGCGCGGGCGCGATGTAATCGATGCTGCAACCGATCGCCACGGTGGCGTCGTTGTAACTGTTGCAGGCAAAGGCAAACGCCGAGTCGGCGAGGGCGAAGAGGAAACCGCCGTGGCAGGTGCCGTGGCCTTGAATCATGTCGGCGCGCACGCCCATGCCCAAGGTGCAGCTGCCGGGCGCGGCGCTGATCAGGCGGATGCCCAAGCCTTGGGTGGCGGCATCGCGGTCGAACATGGTTTGCGCGCAACGGCTGGCGAGGCTCATGGCTTCAAGGCTGGTCATGGAATGTGCTCCCTTCGGCGACTTTGCGGCGCAACAGCAGCGATGGCCGATAGCGTTCTTCGCCGTAACTGGCTTGCAGGTGGTCGAGGACTTGGGTGATCTGCGCCAGGCCGATGCGCTCGGCCCAGGCCAATGGGCCTTGCGGGTAATTCACTCCAGCGCGCATGGCCAGATCGATGTCTGCTGCCGAGGCAACGTCGTGCAGTACGGTGTCGGCGGCTTCGTTGGCGAGCATGGCAACGGTGCGCAGCACGGCCAGACCCGGTGTGTCGCTGAGCAGACTGACCTGCAGTCCGGCGCTTTGCAGCAGGGCGATGCCTTGTTCGCGGGCGTCAGTGCTGATGTCCGCCGAGCAACTGATGGCGATGCGTTTGGCGCTGGCGTAATCGAAAGCCAGGTCAATCAGGATCAGATTGCGCAGGCCGTCTTCCTTCGCACGTTGGCTGGCCATGCGCCCGTCGCTCAGGGCCAATACCGCGTCGCCGACCCTTAACAGGCCTTTGCCATCGCGCTTGATCACGCTGGTTTTCAGGCGTGGCAGCAAATCGTTAAGGACGCCGAGATCGCCTTCGACCACGCAGCTATCGACGCTCGCATCGCTGCTGATCTGTTGCGGCTGCGGACGTTGCGCGCCTTCGCTGTAATCGTAGAAACCACGACCGCTTTTGCGGCCGAAACGCCCGGCGTCGACCAGTTCTTTCTGGATCAGCGACGGCTGAAAACGGCTGTCGCCGTAATAGGCGTCGAACACCGAACAGGTCACCGCGTAATTCACATCGTGGCCGATCAGATCAGTGAGTTCGAAGGCGCCCATAGCGAAGCCGCCAGCCTCACGCATCAGCGCGTCGAGGGTCGCGCAATCGGCGGCGCCTTCTTGTAGCAGGCGCAGGCTTTCGGCGTAGAACGGCCGGGCCACGCGATTGACGATGAAACCCGGCGTCGAACGGGTGTGAACCGGTTGCTTGCCCCAGGCTTTGGCCGTCTCGAACAAGGTCTGGGCGAGGGCGGGATCGCTGGCCAACCCGGAGACAATTTCCACCAATGGCATCACCGGCGCCGGGTTGAAGAAGTGCAGTCCGAGCAGACGTTCCGGGCGTTGCAGCCCTGCAGCAATGCTGGTGATCGACAGTGAAGAAGTGTTGCTGGCGAGAATGCAGTCATCGCCGCAAAGACTTTCCAACTGTTTGAACAACCCGCGTTTGACTTCAAGGTTTTCGACAATCGCTTCGATGATCAACGTGCAGTCGGCCAGCGTTTCGATGGCTTCTACCGCGTGCAAGCGAGCGACGATGGCGCCGCGCTCATCCGCCGCGAGTTTGCCTTTCTCCACGCGTTTGCCGAGTTGGCGGTCGATACCGTCGATGGCTTGCGCGGCGGCGCCCGGACGATTATCCAGCAGCAACACCGAATGCCCGGCTTGCGCCGCGACTTGCGCAATGCCGGCACCCATGGCGCCGGCACCGATCACGGCGATTTTTGCGTTGCGGTCGAGTGCGCTCATGTTCAGCGACCCTTGAACGCTGGGGTGCGTTTGTCCATGAAGGCGCTGACGCCTTCGCGGTAATCCTCGCTGCGCCCGGCCAGCCGTTGCAGGTCGCGCTCCAGCTCAAGCTGTTCATCGAAAGTGTTGCTGAGGCTGGCGTTGAGGCTGCGTTTGATCAGCGCCAGACCGTAAGTCGGTTGCGTGGCCAAGTGGCGGGCGAGGGTCAGCGCTTCGTCGCGCAATTGCGCGTCATCGACGCAGCGATAGATCAGCCCCCATTGCTCGGCCTGTTCGGCGCTCAAACGGTTGCCGAGCAAGGCCAGGGCTTTGGCGCGGGCCATGCCGACCAGTCGCGGCAACGTCCAGGTGCCGCCGGAATCCGGGATCAGGCCGATTTTGCAGAACGCTTGAATGAAGCTCGCCGAACGCGCCGCCAGCACCAGGTCGCAGGCCAGCGGAATGTTCGCGCCGGCCCCGGCCGCGACGCCGTTGACCGCGCAAATCACCGGCATCGGCAGATCGCGCAACTGGCGGATCAGCGGGTTGTAGAAGGTTTCGATCGACACGCCGAGATCCGGCGCTTCAGTGCCTGGCGCGACATTGCGGTCGCTGAGGTCTTGCCCGGCGCAGAAACCGCGACCTTCACCTGTCAGCAGCAGCACGCGCACTTCCGGGCTCTGCCGCACCTGCTTCAGCGCTTCCTTGACCTCCAGGTGCATGGCGGTGTTGAAGCTGTTCAGTTGCTCGGGCCGGTTGAGGCTGAGCAGGGCGACGCCGGCCTCGATGGAAAACAGGATGTGTTCGAAGTTCATGGGCAAGGCTCTCCGGGAGATCGTTCGATTCGATTACTGGCCGCGAAACTGCGGCGCACGCTTGTCTTGAAAGGCGCGGATGCCTTCATCGCGGTCGGCGGTGCCGGCCAGCAACGTAAAGGCGTGGCGCTCGAAACGCAGGCCGCTGGCCAGATCGGTGTCCATCGCCTTGAGCAGCGCTTCCTTAGCCAGACGCACGGCCAGTGGCGCTTTCGCGGCGATGGCGTGGGCGATCTGCAGGGCGCGTTCGACGGTGAATTCCGGCTGGGTGATTTCGCTGACCAGACCGGCGCGCAGGGCGTGGCGGGCGTCGATGGCTTCGCCGGTGAGCACCATTTGCATCGCCAGGGATTTACCCACGGCACGCAGCAATCGTTGGGTGCCACCGGCGCCGGGCATGATCCCGAGGTTGATTTCCGGCTGACCGAAGCGCGCGTCTTCGCCGGCAATCAGGATGTCGGCATGCATCGCCAGTTCGCAGCCGCCACCGAGGGCGAAGCCGTTGACGGCGGCGATCAGCGGCTTGCTGAAGCGGGTGATGGATTGCCACGAGGCTTGGCGCGGATCGTTAAGGATGCCGACCAGATCGCGCTCGGCCATTTCCTTGATGTCGGCGCCGGCAGCGAAGGCTTTGCGGCTGCCGGTCAGCACCACGGCGCGGGTGTCGGGGTCGGTTTCGGCGGCGCTCAGTGCAGCGGCGAGTTCGCCGAGCAGTTCGGTGTTGAGGGCATTTAAGGCCTGCGGACGTTGCAGGGTGATCAGGCGCACAGCTTGCAGCTGTTCAACGGCCAGGGTTTGAGGCATGGCAAAGGCCCTTACGGAGCACGCTCGGCTAATGCCGGCTTGTTGTTGGTTCGACGTCAGGCGTCGGTTTTGCCGGAGTATAGGCTTAACGTGATACGTAAATGCAAGATTGAAATGTGATTAACGTGTCTCAAATGGGAGGTTGTGGAATTTGCTACAGCTCGTTGGTTCTTGGTTGGCGTTGAGTAACTGATTGAAATAACGCGAATATTGGTAGGTTTTGTGGGATCGAGATTGCCGATGAACGGTGTTCGACAAAAGCGATACGCTTTTCTCTCTTCACTGCATCGAAATGATGTGATACAAATCAAGCCTGTTTACGCATCGCTTTGCGTATCTCACCGCACAACGTCCACCAAAGGAGCCTGCGATGACCTGTTACAGCCTTGATGGACTGACCCCGGTGGTTGACCCTTCGGCCTATGTGCATCCGTCAGCGGTGTTGATCGGCGACGTGATCATTGGCCCGCATTGTTATGTCGGGCCGCTGGCCAGTTTGCGCGGCGACTTCGGCCGCATCGTGCTGGAAGAGGGCGCTAACTTGCAGGACACCTGCGTGATGCACGGCTTTCCCGACAGCGACACGGTGGTCGAGCGCAATGGCCATATCGGCCACGGCGCGGTGTTGCACGGTTGCCGGATCGGCGCTGACGCGCTGGTCGGGATGAATGCGGTAGTGATGGACAACGCACGAATTGGCGCACGCTCGTTTGTCTCGGCGGCGGCGTTCGTCAAAGCAGGATTTGAATGCCCGGAGCAGTCATTGGTGATGGGCGCGCCGGCGAGTATCAAGCGCGTATTGAGTGATCAGGAAGTGGCGTGGAAACAGGCCGGTACTCGCGAGTACCAGGCGCTGGCCCAGCGTTGCCTGACGCAGATGCAGGTGTGCGAACCGCTGAGCGAACCTGAAGCGAATCGCCCGCGGATAAGCGACAGCGGCTTGCGCCCAAAAGCATCTCAATCCCAGTGAGATCAGGTCTTTCTGTGGTTGCAGGACTTTGTGGTGAGGGGATTTATCCCCGACGGGCTGCGAAGCGGCCCCAAAAGCCGGGACTGCTGCGCAGTCCATCGGGGATAAATCCCCTCGCCACAGGGTTCACTCATAAAGGTTTTGATTCGGTATATTCCATTCTTTTTTTCAACCCGGTACGCCCATGTCATCGCTGACACCTTTGAACCACCTCATCACCCGTTTCCAGGAGCAGACGCCGATCCGCGCCAGTTCCTTGATCATTACGCTGTACGGGGATGCCATCGAACCCCACGGCGGCACGGTGTGGCTGGGCAGTCTGATCCAGTTGCTCGAACCGATCGGCATCAACGAACGGCTGATCCGTACTTCGATTTTTCGCCTGACCAAAGAAGGCTGGCTGACCGCCGAAAAAGTCGGCCGCCGCAGCTACTACAGCCTCACCGGCACCGGGCGCCGGCGCTTCGATAAGGCCTTCAAGCGCGTGTACAGCTCAACCGTGCCGGCGTGGGATGGTTCGTGGTGCCTGGCGATGCTCACGCAATTGAGCCAGGACAAGCGCAAGCAAGTGCGCGAAGAACTCGAGTGGCAAGGTTTTGGTGCGATTTCGCCGGCCGTACTGGCGTGCCCGCGCAGTGATCGCGCCGACGTCAACGCGACGTTGCAAGACCTCGGAGCGCTCGAAGACACCATCGTTTTCGAAACCACCGCGCAAGACGTATTGGCCTCCAAAGCCCTGCGTGCACAGGTGCGCGAGAGCTGGAACATCGTGGAACTGGCGGCGCATTACAGCGAGTTCATCCAATTGTTCCGCCCGCTCTGGCAAGCACTGCGCGAGCAGGAAAACCTGCTGCCGGCCGACTGCTTCATGGCACGTCTTCTGCTTATTCATGAATACCGCAAATTGCTGCTGCGCGACCCGCAACTGCCCGACGAATTGCTCCCCGGCGATTGGGAAGGCCGCGCCGCCCGCCAGCTGTGCCGCAACATTTACCGATTGATCTACGCCAAGGCCGAAGAGTGGCTCAATACTGCGCTGGAAACCGCTGACGGGCCGTTGCCGGATGTCGGCGAGAGTTTCTATCGACGTTTTGGCGGCTTGAAATAAGCGCCACAACGAGGGAGCCGCACTGTTCAGGAAGAACGCTTGGATTGACGTAGATAATAAAAACAAGCCTGCGTGAGGCCAGACATGATTTCTTCAACTGCACAACGCCGTGACGGCTTCGATCAATGGATCCACCAGATCAACCAGATCTGTGGCGCCTTCAACGCGCAAACCCTCGGCGCCGATTTCTCCGGGCGCATTCGCGAGTACCAGAGCGGTGCGCTCAAACTGAGTTTTGTCGACGCCTGCCAGGCGCGGCTGTATCGCACGCCAACAGAAATCGCTGCCGGCGAGGGCGGTAAATATTTTGCCGTGTTCCAGCTCGAAGGCTCGGCGGGCATGGCCCAGGGCGACAACAAAGCCTTGCTCTCGGCGGGCGACATCACCCTGATCGACGCCTCGCGCCCGAGCGATTTCACTTACCACGAAAACTCGCGGCAACTGTCGCTGATCCTGCCGACGCACCTGGTCGAGAAGACCCTGCGCTTCAATCAGGTCAAGTGCGGCCACCGCATCCCGGCGAGTTCGCCGATGGCCATGCTCTCGCACCATTTGATTCTCGACGCGACGCGGCAGAAGAACCTCAGCCTGAGCGAAAGCGAAGCGACGCTGGAGGCGATTGTCAGCCTGCTGCGCCCGGCGATCAGCCACAGCGAAGATTGCAGCGATCTGCATGAACGGATCTTTCAGAAGACCCTGGCGTGCATTGACGAGCACATTCGCTGCGAAGAACTCTGTCCGGAGTGGCTGGCGCGGGAAGTCGGCATGTCGGTGCGCGGGCTGTACCGGATCTTTGCGAAAAAGGGTTTGGTGGTGGCGCGCTACATCAAGAATCGGCGGCTGGATTTGTGTGCCGAATCGCTGCGCCAAGCCGGGGCTGAGCAGAAGCTCTCGGTGTTCGGTTATTCCTGGGGCTTTTCCGATTCGAGCCATTTTTCCACGGCATTCAAATCACGTTTCGGCATTGCGCCGGGGGAGTACCGCAGGCAGCACGCCTGAGGCTCAGTAGTGCATGCCGTCGTCGATGGCGATGCCTTGCGCGCGCATGGCTTTGATCAGCTCCGCGCGGGTGCCGGGCAGGTTGAGCATGGTTTCGTGGCGCAACTGCGCAATCTCGTCAGCGCTGTACGGCTGATAGTGCGCAGGCGTGCTTCTGCCAGCCATGCCGTCTTCGCGAATCAGCCAGTTGAGCAGGTCGGCCAGTTGCGCGTTGTTCAGCGCTGATTGCGACATGCCCGGCACGCGCACCAGAAACTCCCGGCCACCGGGCACCTTCAGGAAGTTACCGACGAAACCGGTCAGGCGCGGCGTGTCGTTGGCGGCTGAGCCTGTGCCGTCGGGCAAATGGCAACCTGCGCATTGCAATTGGTAATTCACGCCGACGCTGTAACCCGCCTGGGCGATGGGCGTTTGCGGCGATTCGTTGCCCGGCGCATGCCGCTGATTGGGGTTGGGAATGGCCCGGGCGTAAACCGCTGGCGCGGCCAACACCAAAGCCAGCCCCATCACGAACAAATGACGCATAACAACATCCTCAAAATTCACACAAACCCTGTAGGAGCTGCCGAAGGCTGCGATCTTTTGATCTTGAAAAGAAAAGTCAAAAGATCGCAGCTTGCGGCAGCTCCTACAGGGGTTTTTGGTGATCAAGTCAGACGGCGACGCCGCGAATAATCGAAACCGTGCAGTGGTAGATGTGCGATTTCGCCGCCAGGCACCAGTTCACGTCGTTGTTGTTGAACGGTCGATACGCCGGCTCTTCGCTGTCGTTGCGCGTACAGGCGCACTGCGCGCAGCTCTGCTTACCGCAGCAATCGTTGTACGAAATGATGTAATCCTTGCCGTCCGCCGGGTTGCGGCAGGTGCCGATCCAGGTCACTTGCGAGGCTTCGGTGCCGGGTGGGCACGAGGTCACCGAACCGCCGCAGCAACTGCACAGAAAGCCGTCGATCGAGCAGTAGCGCCAGTAGTCGCAGCTGTTCGGATCACCGGGATCGCCGGCCTTGGGATTGTCCGCCGCCAGCGCCTTGCTGGTGCGATCCAGTGGCAACAGCAGCGGCAGTGCGGCGCCGGCGACCATCAGCGAGCCCATGCGCGCCAGCAGTTTGCGTCGCGATGTGGTGTCGGCCACGCGGCGGGTCGAGCGCTCAAAGAACAGATCCAGCAGTTTCATAAATGTCTCCCTGCTCAGTGGCTGTGGCTATGGCCGTGACCGTGGTCATGCGGCTGCGGCTGGCTGTTGAGGTATTCCTGCAGCGTGGCGCTGTGCAGGTGTTCGACCTCGAACAGGCTGTCGAGATGCTCACGGGAATTGACCAGACCTTTGGCACGCAAGGTGCCGGATTTGTCGATCAGCGCCGCGTACGGCAGCTTGCCGATCTGGTAGGTCATGCCGACTTCCGGGCCGACCACGTAGGTCATGTCATCGAGTTTGTGTTCGCGGATCAGCGCTTGTTGGGCATCCATGTCGCCGTCGCTGATAAACACCACGTCGAGGCGATCGGCTTGTTGTTTGGCGATGGATTTGATCGCCGGCAGCAGCGATTTGCAGATCGGGCAGGTCGGCGAGAGGAAGAACAGCAACTGGTTCTTTTCCCCGGCATAACCAAAATTGACCGGACGACCATGACGATCAGCAGCGGTCACTTGCGGCGCCGCTTCGTTGACCGCCACACCCTTATCGACCATCAGCGCACCGGCCGGAGCAATGCGCCCGTGCAGCACGCCGATCTGCCGCACCAGGCCCATCACCGCGAACGCCAGCGCAATCAGCAGCACCCACAACAGCACGTTGGAAATCATCAGACCTTGCATAAATCACCTACCAATCAATTTGAGCAGAAGAGGGGAGTTGGCCAGCAAGCCGTCGGCGGCGGCGTAGATCAACAGCGCGACAGCACTGGCGGCGACGGTGACGAAACCGTCGAAGAAACCCAGGTCGCGAACGATCGGCGTGCTGCTCGCCAGTAACGCCAGAGCCACCAACACCGCGTTGCGCGCCAGCAGAATCGGGCGCAACGGTTGCGCTTGATCCGGCCCGGCACAGCCGCAGTCGATGTCACGCCGACCGCGCCACAGGTTGATGCCGATGGCGGCGGCGTACAGCGCGATCAACACGGCTGCGCTGACTGCTGCGAACGCGCGGCTGAATGGCACCAGCAACGCAAACGCGATAAGCAATTCCAGCAGCGGAATCACTCGGCCCACGGGCCGTACCAGCGTTTCGGGCAGCAGTTGATAGTCCGCCAGTTGCCGGGCAAACCGGCCCGGTGCGCGCAACTTGTGCGTCGCCGCGCTGGCCAGCAGCACGGCGACGGCCAGCGCACTGGCGATGATGAAAATCGGGTCAAGGGTCATGACTGAACCTCCTCAGTAGCTCATGACTTGCGTCGCGGTTTTCGCGACTTTCGGCATGCTCGATTGAAGCTTGTTGGTGCTCAGATCGAAGACCTGCAAACCGCCCTCGACGTCAGCGCCGAGCAGCAACGGTTTGTCGTCTCCGGTGGCTTGCAGGCTCCAGACCGGTGTCGGTGCTTCGAGGGTCGCGACCTTCTTGCCGGTTTTGATATCGAAGGCCCAGATCAGCGTGCTCGGGTCTTCCCACTTCATCGCTTCGTGGGCGTCGTGCATCAACACGTACAAACGATCGAGCTTCGGTGCGACCGCCATCAACTGCCAGCCGCCGGGGGCCCAACCGGTTTTCTTTTCGGCGTCGTTGACCAGCGACCACGCCGGCAGAATCTTCGGCGCGTCGCCGGCAAAGTCGACCGGGCGCACAGTGCCGGTGGTGGTGACGAAGTAGTAGGTGTCGCCGACGTTGACCGCGCGCTCGTTGAGCTTCTCGGCATTCGGGTCGAAGAACGGCGTGCGGCTGCGCGCGGTTTCCTGGCCCTGATCATTGAGGGTGACCACTTGCAGGCTGCCGTCGCCGCACAGCGAGGCGAAGCGGCGGTTGCCCACCGGGTAATTGAGCACGCAACCGGGGATGGCGATTTCGCTGCTGACCGCATGGGACTGGGTGTCGACCACGGTCACCGAGGTCGATGGGGTGAAGTTGTAGACGTACACGAAGCGGTCATCGCCGCTCGGTTTCAGGCCGTAGCGCTGGGTCAGGGATTCGGCGCGTTTGCTTGGAATCACCACTTCCCACGAGGGCGACAGCGTCGAGGTGTCCCACGCGGTGAGCACGTCGGTGCGGGTGCCGCGAGTGCCGCGCGAGTAGAACAGGTCGGCGCTGTACAGGGTTTTGCGGTCATGGCTCAGGGCCGAGGGTGCGGCAAAACCGGTCGGCACCATGCCGAGGATTTTCTTCTTGTCGGGATCGACCACGGTGACGCGGCCCATCACGAAACTTTCGAATTCGACGTCGACCACATAAGCGCGATGCGCTTCGGGCGGGAACGCCAGCGTGGTCTGGCCGATGGTGTCGGGCGGCAGATCGGCATGGGCGCTGTTCAAGCCGAGCATCAGCAGGCTCAAGCCCAGCGCTGACGGTACGGTGATCCGGTTGGTTCGCATTGAAGGGGGACTCCCTGACTGGTGCCCTGAAAAGTGGGTGCCAGTGGATTCTGCCTCTGCGGCAAATCCGGGGAATTGCTGTGTCTGCCAAGTGCTTGTGTGTCTGTGCCAGTCGCAATTGGCAGCCTTGCCAACACGACTGGCAGGCAGGGCAAAACCTGCTTTGGCGGCAGGCCAGACAATCCCCATCAGCTCCCGTCGCCACCAATCCCTGTAGGAGCTGAGCTTGCTCGCGAAAGCGGTGTGTCAGGCAACCCCTGTTCTGAATGTGCTGACGTCTGCGCGAGCAAGCTCGGCTCCTACAGGAATTGGTGTGTATTCACTGTTTTTTTGGATGTGTCTTCTATGTCCCTGCTCAAATTCGCCTGTGCTTCGTTGTTTTCTCTGACACTCGCCCAAGCCGCTGTCGCCGCCGATTGCGCGGCGGATTCATCCCACGGCGCACAAATTTTCAACACCGAATGCGGCGTCTGCCACGCGGTTAAAAAAGACGTCACCGGCATGATGGGCCCCAACCTTAACGGCGTGATCGGGCGCAAATCCGGCTCACTGGCAGGCTTCAGCTATTCCCAGGCGATGCGCAGCAAAGACGTCACCTGGCAGGCCGAGACCATCGCCGAACTGATCACCCAACCCCAGGCCTACGTGCCCGGCACCTACATGCCCTACATGGGCCTGGCCTCGAAAGATGATCGTGAGGCCGTGGTGTGTTTCCTCAAATCCAAGGAGGCTTTATGAGCAACGTTGCAATGCTGCCGCAAGTCGCGGCGTTCATTGATCGTCGACATGGCTGCTTTATCGATGGCCAGTGGCAATTCGCTGAAGGGCCGACGATTGCCGTGGTCGATCCGGCCACCGGCCAGACCTTGTGCGAAACCCTCGATGCGCCGGCCGAATTGGTCGAGCGCGCGGTGCAGTCTTCGCATGCCGCGTTCAAGTCTGGCGTGTGGTCGGGCCTGCGCCCGGCCGATCGCGAGCGCATCCTGCTGAATTTCACCCGCCTGGTCGAGGAACACGGCGAAGAGCTGGCGCAACTGGAAACCCTCAGCCAGGGCAAGTCGATCAACATGGCCCGCGCGCTGGACGTCAACGCCACGGTGGAATTCATGCGCTACATGTCGGGCTGGGCGACCAAGATCGAAGGACAGACCTACGACGTGTCGATTCCGCTGCCGCCGGGAACAAAATTCACCACGTTCACCAAACGCGAACCGGTGGGTGTGGTGGTCGGCATCGTGCCGTGGAATTTTCCATTGATGATCGCCGCGTGGAAGTTGATGCCGGCGCTGGCCACCGGTTGCACGGTGGTGATCAAACCGGCGATGGAAACTCCGCTGACGGCCATGCGTCTGGCTGAACTGGCGTTAGAGGCGGGCATTCCGGCAGGCGTGTTCAACGTGGTCACGGGCGGCGGGGCTTCGGTCGGCGGCGCGCTGACGGCGCATCCACTGGTGAGCAAGGTGTCGTTCACCGGTTCGACGGCGGTGGGCAAAACCGTTGGTGTCGCGTGCATGGCCAACATGACCCGTTTTGCGCTGGAACTGGGCGGCAAGAACCCGATGATTCTGCTGGCGGATGCCGATGTTGAAAAAGCCATTCAAGGCGCGATTCTCGGTGGCTTGCTGAACAACGGTCAGGTGTGCGCGGCGGCGTCGCGCTTCTATGTGCATCGTTCGATTCACGACCAGTTTGTCGAAGGTCTCGCGGCAGTGGTTTCGGCCATGCCGATTGGCGCGGGGATGAACTGCGAGGCGGCCATCAATCCGCTGGTGTCACGCAAGCAGCAACAAAGCGTGCTCAAGCACATCGAACTGGCCAAGCGTGAAGGCGCGCGGGTGGTCTGTGGCGGTGAGCTGCTGGAAGGCGAGGGTTTCTACGTGCAGCCGACGGTGCTGGCGGACGTTGATCACAGCATGGCCGTGGCCCGTGAAGAAGTGTTCGGCCCGGTGTTGGCGGTGATTGCGTTTGATGATGAAGACGCGATGATCGAGTTGGCCAATGACAATCCGTATGGTTTGGCCGCGAGTTTGTGGACGAACGATTTGAGCAAGGCGATGAACCTGGTGCCGCGTATTGAAGCGGGCACAGTGTGGGTGAATGCGCATGTGCTGCTGGATCCGGCGATGCCGTTTGGCGGGGTCAAGCAATCGGGGATGGGGCGGGAGTTTGGTCGAACCGTGATCGAGGCTTACACCGAACTAAAATCCGTGTGCATCGCCCACTGACATCAAACCCTGTAGGAGCTGCGGCACGCTGCGATCTTTTGATCCTGCTTCTTGAAAATCAAAATCAAGAGATCGCAGCGTGCCGCAGCTCCTACAGGGGGATCGGGTCAGGCTTCACCGTCGTTGAAGATGCTTTCTATAGGCATTTCGAACGCGCGGGCAATCTGGAATGCCAGCGGCAAACTCGGATCGTAGCGTTCGTTTTCGATCGCATTGATGGTCTGCCGCGACACGTTCAAGCGTTCTGCCAGATCAACCTGCGACCACTTACGCTCGGCGCGCAGTGCCTTCAGACGGTTTTTCATTGGTAGCGGCGTCGCGCAATCTGCAGCCCAACAATCCACATCAGACCCATCACCGGCCACACGCATGTCCACGGAATGTGCGGCGCGCCGACGTTTTCCAGAAACCCGTAACTGAAGGTCAGCAGTGCCGAGGCGGCGAAGGCAAAACCGAGGGCTTCGAACTGGATACGCAGATGCATTTCATCCATGCGCCGCATGTTGCGCACGATGGCCCAGCACATCAGGCCTGCCGGAATGACCGGGGTCAGGGCCACCACGGATCGCAGAAAAATGTTGGCGTCCAGCAGGGATTGGCTGGCGATCAGGGAAAGGCTCAACACCAGCACGTAGAGAACCGATGCGGCGCCCATTTCGAGGTAGTAGCGGTTCATTCTTCACTTCCTGTGTAAAAGTCCCTTTACATCCTCGCCGAAGAATTTGCCGATGTAAAGCACGCTTTCCATTAGCTCAAAAAAACGGGGCGGCATGATCGTTGATCAGGCCGCCCCGCAGGTGTTTCAGTCAGTCAGATCAGTGCATTTTGCTGTGATCGTGACCTTCCATGTTGGTCAGCGAGCGAACCGGCGCTTTGACCTCGAGGGTTTCTTTCTCGCCCTTGGCGTTCTCGACGGTCAGGGTCAGCGGCACGGTTTCGCCTTCTTTCAACTGCGCGCTCAGGCCCATCAGCATCACGTGGTAGCCGTTCGGATCAAGCTTTACGGCTTTGCCAGCCGGCAGTTCGACGAACTTCACCGGGCCCATGCTCATGACGTCATTCTTCATGGTCATTTCGTGGATCTGCACGTCTTTGGCGATCGGTGTGGCGACGCTCAGCAGTTTGCTGTCGCTGCCGGCGGTAACGGTCATGAACGCGCCGCTGGCGGTCTGGGTCGGCACGGTGGCGCGAACCCAGGCGTCGTCGACTTTGGTCTGCGCGGAGGCCTGAAACGCCAGGCCCATCAGCGACAGGGCAATCGCAGCACGTTTGATGTTGTTCAGAACAGGGTGCATCAGCAAACCTCCATAACGGTAAGCAAGTCTTCCGTGCATTCTTCTGCCGAAAGCGAGGTGGACAGGCCCAGGCGCAGGCCGCCACGGGAGTCGTAGACGTAACTGGTCGACGTGTGCGAGATGGTGTAGGTGTCGCCGGCCGGGACTTTCTCGTAGAACACGTCGAATTCCTTGGCGGTGGCCTTGGTTTCTTCAACGGTGCCGTACAGCGCGACGAAGCTCGGGTCGAAGGCTTTCATGTAGGCGTCGAGGATTTCTGGCGTGTCACGTTCGGGGTCGAGGGTGATGAAGATCACCTGCAAACGATCGCCGTCCTTGCCCATCAGTTTCTTGATTTTCGCCGCGCGGGCGAGGGTGGTGGGGCAGACCGCCGGGCATTGAGTGAAGCCGAAGAAGATCATCGGCATCATGCCGCGAAAGCTCGACAGCGACATGGTTTCGCCGTCGGTGTTCTTCAGCTTGAAAGTGCGTCCCAGGATCTTGTCGCTCAGATCTTTGCCGTACTTGTACGACAGTTCGCCGCGGGTGTCGCAGCCGGCGAGCAGGCCGAGCCCGAGTACGCCCATTCCCGCAAGCACCTTGCGGCGAGTCAACAAAGCCGTCATCTAATACCGCCTTTTGCAGCCAGCCCGTCGACAGGACGGGCGGTGGTTAACCGTAAAAGCGGCGCATGATACCAAACTGACGGCAACGACCGGCTCCGGATCGCCGTACGGCGTAGGATCTGGCGACAAAAGGTGTAAGAAAAAGTGACCGGTAGCGCGTGAGCGTCAGAGAGGGCGGTCCGTCGGACGCCTGTTTGTCTTGCCACCCGTTGTCATCAAATGAAAAGCCATTGTCGCCTGATGCGAAGCGATTGCCTGGCGCGCGACCTAGAGTCAGGTCAACGCCAATCGAGCGATACGCCCAACCTTGCAGGGAGAATAAGAAAAATGGCCAAAGCAGTGCGCTTCTACGAATCCGGTGATCCCGACGTGCTTCGCTATGAAGATGTCGACGTTGGCGATCCCGGCCCAGGCCAGGTGCGTCTTCGTCATGTGGCGGTGGGCCTCAACTACGCCGACACCTACTTTCGCAACGGCACTTACCCGATCCCGCTGCCTAACGGCATGGGCGTTGAAGCCTCCGGCGTGGTGCAGGCCATCGGCGAGGGCGTGAGCAATGTGCGGGTGGGCGATCGTGTCACCTACACCGGGTTTCTCAACACCTTGGGCGCCTACAGCACTGAGCGTCTGATATCCGCCGCTCCGCTGATCAAACTGCCGGAAACCATCAGTTTCGAGACCGCCGCCGCGATGACCATGCGCGGGCTGACCTCGGCTTATCTGATGCGGCGCATCCATGACTTCAAAGCGGGCGACAGTATCTTGCTGCACGCTGCTGCCGGTGGCGTCGGTCTGATCGTTTCGCAGTGGGCCAAGTTGCTCGGGCTGACGGTCATCGGCACCGTCTCCACCGAGGCCAAAGGCGAAATCGCCCGTGCCCATGGCTGCGACCATGTGATCAATTACAGCCATCAGGACGTCGCGCAACAGGTTCGTGAATTGACCGACGGCGTTGGCGTCAACGTGGTGTTCGACAGTGTTGGCAAGAACACCTTCATGGGCTCGCTGGACTCGCTCAAACGTCGCGGTCTGATGGTCTGCGTCGGTACGGCTTCCGGGCCGATTCCGCCGGTCGATCCGATGTTGCTGGCAATGAAGGGCTCGCTGTTCATGACCCGCCCGGCATTGGCTGACTACATCGCCGACCCCGAGGAAAAAGCCGCGTTGGCCGGCGAGTTATTCGACCTGGTCGGCAGTGGCCGGATCAAGATCGAAATCAATCAGCACTACGCGTTGCAGGACGCCGTTCAGGCCCACCGTGACCTGGAATCGCGCAAGACCACCGGCTCATCGATTTTCGTCATCTGAAGGAGTCGTCAGCCATGAGAGTCGAACAACTGACGTGCAGCATTGGCGCCGAGCTTGAGGGCGTCAGCCTTGCCGACGCGGTACATGACGACGGTCTTTTTGCCGAAATTCGCGCGCAATTGCTCAAGCACCGCGTGTTGTTCCTGCGTAATCAGGACATCAGCCGTGCCGATCACGTGGCCTTTGCCCGGCGCTTCGGTGAGCTTGAAGATCACCCGATGGTTGGCAGTGATCCGGATCATCCCGGGCTGGTGCGGATCTACAAGAGCCCGGAGCATCCGCCGGAACGCTACGAAAACTCGTGGCACACCGACGCCACCTGGCGTGAGGCGCCGCCGATGGGTTGTGTCTTGCGCTGTGTCGAATGTCCGCCGGTGGGCGGCGACACCATGTGGGCCAATATGGTCGAGGCGTATGCGCGCTTGCCGGAAGACGTGAAGATCAAGATTGCCGATCTGCGTGCCCGGCACAGCATCGAAGCCAGCTTCGGTGCCGCGCTGCCGATCGAAAGACGCCTGGCGCTTAGGGCGACGTACCCCGATGCCGAGCATCCGGTGGTGCGCACGCATCCGGACACGCTGGAAAAAGTGCTGTTCGTCAACGCCTTCACCACACACTTCAGCAATTACCACACCCCCGCTCGGGTGCGCTTCGGCCAGGACGCCAACCCCGGCGCAAGTGAGTTGCTGCGCTACCTGATCAGCCAGGCGTACATCCCGGAATACCAGGTGCGCTGGCGCTGGAAACCCAACAGCATTGCGATCTGGGACAACCGCAGCACCCAGCATTACGCCGTGATGGATTATCCGTTGTGCCATCGCAAGATGGAGCGTGCCGGGATCGTCGGCGACAAGACTTACTGATCGACCCTTACTGCATTCGCACTCGAAAACGCCAGCCCGGTGCGAACCCGGCTGCGCGGACAATCATAAAAAAGGAGTACCCCATGCAATTTCTCGACGATTCCCTGCACCCGGAAAACATGGAAAAAGTGGTGATCACCGTGGCCCCGTATGGCCCCGAGTGGATGCCGGAAGATTTCCCCGAAGACATCCCGCTGACCATGGATGAACAGGTGCAGAAAGCGGTCGATTGCTACGAGGCGGGCGCCACTGTCTTGCACCTGCATGTGCGTGAACTCGACGGCAAAGGTTCCAAGCGTCTGTCGAAATTCAATGAGCTGATTGCCGGTGTGCGCGAAGCGGTGCCGGACATGATTATCCAGGTCGGCGGTTCGATTTCCTTCGCCCCGGAAAGCGATGGTGAAGCCGCCAAGTGGCTGTCCGATGACACCCGGCACATGCTCGCGGAGCTGACACCGAAACCGGATCAGGTCACGGTGGCGATCAACACCACCCAGATGAACATCATGGAGTTGCTGTACCCGGAATACCTTGCAGGCACCTCGCTGGACAACCCGGCCATTCATGCCGCATACAGCGAAATGACCGTGCCGGCCGGCCCGGCCTGGGTCGCCGAACATTTGCGCCGGCTGATGGCCGCAGGCGTCCAGCCACACTTTCAACTGACCGGCATGCATGCCCTGGAAACCCTGATGCGTCTGGTGCGCAGCGGTGTGTACATGGGCCCGCTGAACCTCACCTGGATCGGCATCGGCGGTGGTTTCGACGGGCCGAACCCGTTCAACTTCTTCAACTTTATCCATCGCGTACCGGACGCGTGCACCCTGACGTCCGAGTCGTTGCTCAAGAACGTGCTGCCGTTCAACACCATGGCGTTGGCGATGGGCTTGCATCCGCGAGTCGGCAATGAAGACACGATCATTGATCACAAGGGCGATCGCTTCGGGTCGGTGCAACAGATTCAGCAGACCGTGCGCATTGCCCATGAACTGGGGCGCGAGATTGCTACCGGCAAGGAGGCCCGCGAGATTTATCGCATTGGCGTGGCGTATCAG
This sequence comes from Pseudomonas sp. P1.31, assembly GCF_001269815.1. NCBI lineage: Bacteria > Pseudomonadati > Pseudomonadota > Gammaproteobacteria > Pseudomonadales > Pseudomonadaceae > Pseudomonas > Pseudomonas sp. P1.31. The sequence continues at coordinate 78,353 of NZ_LHVN01000017.1, forward strand.
AGCATCGAAGAAACCTTGTTGGCCAACGGCATGGCGCCCAACCGCAAGGCCGGGCAAAAAGGTCTGCCGCAACGCGGCTGAGTGAACCGGGCGAGGGGCCGCTGGCCTCTCGTCCGTTGCGTTACCCCAACAGCTCGATAACAACAAATACAACAAAGTTTCGAGGAGGCTGCATGGCCTATCACCCCAGCGCCAGCGATGACGACGATAACGACGTCGGTGTTGCGCGCACATATGCCTGGATCGTTTTTGCCCTGACGTTCGGCTTGTTGATTTCCGATTACATGTCGCGTCAGGTACTCAACGCGGTGTTTCCGATGCTCAAGGTCGAGTGGGCCTTGAGCGACAGTCAACTGGGCTTGCTCAGTGGCATCGTCGCGTTGATGGTCGGGTTGCTGACCTTTCCGCTGTCGCTGCTGGCCGACCGTTTTGGTCGGGTGAGAAGTCTGGCCTTTATGGCTTTTCTGTGGAGCGTGGCCACATTGGGTTGCGCGGTGGCGCAGGACTATCCGCAGATGTTCATTGCGCGGTTTATGGTCGGTGTCGGCGAGGCGGCTTACGGCAGCGTCGGCATCGCGGTGGTGATTTCGGTGTTTCCCAAACACATGCGCGCCACCCTCGCCAGCGCGTTTATGGCCGGTGGTATGTTCGGCTCGGTGCTGGGCATGGCGTTGGGTGGGGTGATCGCTGCGAAGATGGGTTGGCGCTGGTCGTTCGCTGGCATGGCGCTGTTCGGTCTGGTGCTGGCGCTGCTGTACCCGCTGATCGTCAAGCAAGCGCGGATTGCGCCGCAGTGCGCAACCCGTGCGGCGAGTAAAGCCGCGGCGGCGATCAAGCGTCCGCTGCGCACCTTGTATTCCAGTCGCTCGGTGGTGGCGACGTACATCGGCAGCGGTTTGCAGTTGTTCGTCTGCGGCACGGTGATCGTCTGGATGCCCAGTTACCTCAACCGTTATTACGCCATGGGCACCGACAAGGCCGGTGCTGTGGCGGCGGTCATTGTGTTGTGCAGCGGCGCGGGAATGATTGTCTGCGGGATGATCAGTGATCGGCTGTGCCGTCATGCGCCTGAGCGCAAAGTCGCATTGGCCATCGCTTATTGCCTGGGCAGTTGCTTGCTGCTTTCGGCGGCCTTCGCCTTGCCGGCTGGGCCCGCGCAATTGCTGCTGATCGGCCTGGGCATGTTGATCGCCACGGGCACCACCGGACCTGCCGGGGCGATGGTTGCCAACCTGACGCATTACTCGGTGCACGGCACAGCTTTCGCCACACTGACCCTGGCCAATAACCTGCTGGGGCTGGCGCCCGGGCCCTTCATCACCGGCAAATTGTCCGATCTGATCGGCCTGCACGCGGCCTTCCAATTCGTGCCGCTGGTGAGTATCGCGGCCGCCGCAGTGTTCTTCTACGCGCGCAGTCATTACCTCAAAGACATTGCCCGGCTGGCGGGCGAACGCGTCAGCGACCCGGTCAATGAAATCGCCTGCGAGGTGAAAGTATGAGTCGTCTTCCTGCGTTGCGCGTTGCTGTACCAGACAACAAATGCCCGCCGAGAGGAGGGCGGTCACTGTTTGAGTTCGCCGATAAAAGCCTGGCGCTGTTCAACGTTGACGGTGAGTTGCTGGCCATCGACGACAGCTGTCCCCATCAGGGTGCATCGCTGTGTGGCGGTCGGCTGGAGGGCCAGGTCATTCAGTGTTGCGCGCATGGTTTGCGCTTCGATCTGCGCAGCGGCTATTTGCTCAATTCGAAGCAGGTCAAAGTCACACGCTACCCGGTTGAAGTCATTGATGGTCAAGCGTTTATCGTCCTCGCTTGCGAGGAGTCTGTGGCATGAGCACCGTTGCGCTTACCCGTATTCATAGCCAGACACGCGAGTTGGCCCCGGGGTTTATCGTCAGCCTGATCGTCGCCGCGGCCGCTTCGTTTTTGTCCGAGCATTACGGTGCGCCGGTGATGCTGTTCGCGTTGCTGCTGGGCATGGCGCTGAATTTTCTGGCCGGTGATGGCGTGTGCAAGGCCGGCATCGAATTCACTGCGAGCACGGTGTTGCGCATTGGTGTAGCTCTGCTGGGTATGCGCATCACCCTTGAGCAAATTGCCGCGCTGGGCTGGAAGCCTGTGGCACTGGTGGTGTTTTTGGTGGTGGTGACCATTGGCGTGTCAGTGGTGGCCGCGAAGGCTTTGGGCTTTCAGCGCTTGTTCGGCATGCTCACCGGCGGCGCCACGGCAATTTGTGGCGCCTCGGCGGCGTTGGCGCTGGCGGCGGCGCTGCCCCATCACCCGCAGAAAGAGCGGGCCACGCTGTTCACGGTCATCGGCGTTTCGGCGTTGTCGACCACGGCGATGATTGTCTACCCGATGATTGCCAAGTGGCTGGAACTCTCGCCGCAAGTGGCAGGCGTGTTTTTGGGCGCGACCATTCATGACGTCGCCCAGGTGGTGGGCGCCGGTTACAGCTTGTCGACGGAAACCGGGGACACCGCCACGGTGGTGAAATTGATGCGCGTGGCCATGCTGTTGCCGGTGATCGTCTGCGCGGCGATGGTCACGCGTTTGCAGGGGGCTGATACGTCAGGGAAACGTCCGCCATTGCTGCCTTGGTTTGCCGTCGGTTTTCTGCTGCTGGCCTGTATCAACAGCACCGGTTGGGTAGCGCCGGCAGTGCAAGGCGCGGTCAATGAGCTGTCGCGCTGGAGCCTGGTGATTTCCATCAGCGCACTGGGCATGAAGACGCAGCTCAAGGAGCTGGCCGCCGTTGGCATAAAACCGATTTTGCTGATGGTCGGCGAGACCGTGTTTCTCGCGGTGCTGGTGCTTCTGGTGTTGCACTGGGGTTTCTAAGGTAAGGCAGGCCGCACCGTGCTGACTCGTCGGCCCGGTGCGGTAGTTAAACCGGTGCCATTCACACCGGTTTTTTCGCGGCGACTGTACCAGCAGTCGCCGTTTTTTTTGCCCGCCAGGTGGCGGGCGGCATGTCGAACTGGGTAATGAACCAGCGGGTGAAGGAGCTGGCCATCGAGTAGCCGAGCAAGTCGGCGATGCGGCTCAGCGAATAGTTGGGATTTTCCAGGTAGCGCAACACCAGATCGCGTCGCACTTCATTGATCACATCGTTGAAAGCACAGCCGTCGTCCTTGAGGCGACGTTGCAGCGTGCGCACGTTCATGCCTTGGGTCTGAGCAATTTGCTCGATGGTGGCGCGGCCCATCGGCAACAGCAGATAGATAGCCTTGCGCACTTCAAGCAGCAGCGAATGGCTTTCATGACCTTGCAGGGAGTCCAGGTAACTCTGCGCATAGCGCGCCATGGCCGGGTCGGCGTTAGGGTTGGTGACGTCGAGGCTGGCATCGGAACAGACGATGCCGTTGAACTCGCTGCCGAACTCCAGCGTGCAGCCGAACAGGCGTCGATGCAGTTGCAGATTGTCGGGCGCCTGATGCGTGAAGTTGACGCTGTAGGGATGCCAGTGCGTACCGAGCAACGCCGAGCACAGACGGAACATCACGCCGATGGCCAACTCGGTGGCCTGTCGGCTGGGCATCGGCGTTTGCGTGACCACTTCTTCGCGAATGATCACCATCTTGCCGGCCTCTTCAACAAAGATCGCCAGTGAGTCATTCATCAAGTGCCGGTATTGCACAACCACCTGCAGGGCGTCACGCAGCGTGCGCTGATGGCTGAGCAGCAAACTGACCACGCCAAAATCTGAAAGCTGACGGGATTCGGCCATGCTCAGGCCGAACGTCTGGCAGCCGCTGGCGGCCGCCGAGTCTTCCAGTAGCCGCACCGCCGAATCAATCGGAATGCGCTGCTCGGGCGCCAGCAGCTGTGCTTTGCTCAGGCCGACCGCCGCCAGTACATCACGCGGATTGAAGCCAAGGTATTGCGTGACCTCCAGGTAGTTGGTCAGGACAGCGGCGCGAACAAGCGTGGGCATGCTGGGTTCTTTCCTGGTTCGATAACGATAAGGAAGTACTGGGTGACTATATCCAGAGCATCTGCAATTGAACAGTTGCGACAGCGGCTGTGTTAACGCTGTCGCAAAGTCGTGATCGGCGATCTGTGTAGGAGTTGCCGAAGGCTGCGATCTTTTGATGTTGTCTTTCAAAAACAAGATCAAAAGATCGCAGCCTGCGGCAGCTCCTACGGGGGCGGCATCCGTCCGGCGGAGGAAATTCTGTCATCAAAAGAAAAGTGCCTGACGTCCAATGAAAAGCACCCCGGCCGAGCGCTCTTTAATGTCGACACAACAAAAAGATTCTGGCGATACAGCCAGTCGAGTCATCGAGACAGCGAAGGTGTTGACGTGGACAAATTGCAGACTGCCGCAACCGTTCTGATCGTACCCGGCCTGCGCGAGCATGTGGCCGAACATTGGCAGACGCTGCTTGAGGCGCGCCTGGAAAAAGTCCGCAGTGTGCCGCCGCTGACCACCGACAAACTCGACCTCGCTGCGCGCATTCGAGCGATTCAACAGACACTGGAGCAGATCGACGGCCCGGTGATTCTGGTCGCCCACAGCGCCGGCGTGTTGATGGTGGCGCACTGGGCGGCGCAGCACTCGCGTGCAATCAAAGGTGCATTGTTGGCGACGCCACCGGATCTCGATGCTCACTGGCCGGCGGGCTACCCGTCGCCCCAGACCCTGCAAGCGCAGGGCTGGAACCCTCTACCCCGTGGCCCATTACCGTTTCGCAGTGTGGTCGCCGCCAGCACTAACGATCACCTCGCCAGCCTCGAAGCCGTCACCCACCTCGCCGAAGGCTGGGGCGCTGAGCTGCGCTCGTTGGGAGCTGTGGGTCATCTCAACCCGGCCGCCGGTTTTGGCGCGTGGCCGGACGCTGAACTGTTGATCCAGGAACTGGATCGTTGATTCAGACGCCGGCTGGCTGAACGCCTGCCGGCACTTGCCCTCATTTCTGAAAACGTCTTCCCGCACACCGGGAAAGCGCGAGGGCGGCTGCGCTTAAAAACAACTACAAAAAAGCGGAGAAGACACGATGCACATCACCAAGCGCCATGGGCTTGCGCCTTCGCGTTACACCTTGCTGGCCTCGGCCATGCTGGCCGCAGCGCTACCGAGCGCCCATGCGGTCGAGATCGATACGGGCAATCCGGACTGGACGGCGCGGCTGGATAACACCGTCAAATACAACTACGGCGTACGCACCGAAAGTGCCGACAAACGGATGTTGGCCACGCCGAACAACAACGACGGCGATTACAACTTCCGCAAGGCCGGCACCAACATCAGCAACCGTATCGACCTGCTGACCGAGATGGACGTGGTCTACAAAAACTCGATGGGCTTTCGCGTCAGTGCGGCCAGTTGGTACGACCAGGCCTATGAAAATACCGGCTCCAATTCCAATCCTTTCGTCAATGGCAACGACGCACGATCGGGTCTGGTCGCCAATGACCCACGCCTGGCCGGTGTGACTCAAGACAACGTCGGCAACGGCAGCCCGCACCTGAGTCGCTACGCCCAGCGTTATTACACCGGGCCTTCCGGGGAAATTCTTGATGCTTTTGTGTTTTACAACACGGAAATCGGGGAGCAATCGCTGCTGAGCCTCAAGGCCGGGCAACACAACGTGTTCTGGGGTGAAACGCTGCTCAACCCGGTGCATTCGGTCAGCTACGGCCAGTCCGGGCTGGATCTGGCGAAACTGTCGGCGTCGCCCGGCACTGAAGCCAAGGAGCTGTTCGTCCCGCGCAAGCAATTATCGACGTCGTTCACCGTCAACCCTGAACTGACGCTGGGTGCTCAGTACTTTCTTGATTGGGACGCTGCCCGTTTGCCGGAGGCCGGCACTTACTACGGCGGCTCCGATCTGGTTGGTTTCGGTGCGCAGTCTTTTCTGCTCGGCAACACCAATGGCGTGGTGCCCGGCAGTCCGCTGGGCTGCGGCGTCGCTCCGTGCAACGGCCTGACCAATGTGCGTCGCGGGCATGACCTGACACCGGGCAGCAGCGGAGACTGGGGCGTCATGGCCAAGTGGTCGCCTGCGTGGCTCGACGGCACGCTCGGCTTTTACTACCGCAAGACCTCCGACATCCTCCCTCAAGCCTGGTTGAACGCCACCGGCCTGACATCGCTGAATGCCAACGGCAGCCGCCCGGCGGGGCAAGTGCCCGGTGTCGTCAACATCCTCAACTCATTGAGCACCAGCAGTTACCAACTGGCGTACGCCGACAACATTCAGATTTTCGGCCTGAGTTTGTCCAAGGACGTGGGCGGAGTGAGCGTCGGCTCGGATCTCAACATCCGGCACAACATGCCACTGGCGAGCATTCCGGCGATTGTCAGCTCGACCAGTCCTGCGGGGTTGGGCGCAGGTTTAGGGCTGTTGCCGGCACGCACCGCCGAGACGGGCGTGATCTACGACAAGCCAAGCCGTGGCGACAGCATGAGCGCCACGGGTGACACGCTGCACTGGACGCTCAATGGTTTGATGTCACTGCCGAAGACGCCGCTGTTCGATTCGGCAACCCTGCTCTCCGAGCTGTACTACAGCAATCTGCTCAAGCTCGATGACAAGAACAAAGCGCTCTACAAAGGCGAGGACAGTTATCGCGGCATCGACGCGCCCACCCGGGATAACTGGGGCATCGCGATCAACTTTACGCCGACCTGGTACCAGGTGCTGCCGGGTGTTGATTTGAATATGCCGCTGTCGATCAACGCCGGTCTGGCCGGGGTGTCGCCGGTGTCCGGTGGCGGTGCGAAAAATACCGGTAACTATGCGGTCGGCCTCGGTGCCGTGGCGTACAACAAATACTTCATCGACCTCAAATATGTCGACGCTTTCGGCAAAACCGACAAGTGCGACAACAGTGGCCTGAGCACCGGCGCCGACCAGGCCGGCAAGGGCGATGGTTCGACACCCAACGCGTTCAGTGGCAACCAGAACTACGCCTGTTACGGCGGCGGCTACTCGGCATTTTCCGGTGGCGGCGCGACCACGGCTGACCGTGGCGCCGTGTACCTGACGATGAAAACCACCTTCTGATTCAACCTTGGCTCAAGTCTCACAGACAGGAGAACCACACGATGAAATTCGTCCATACAATGCTCGCCGTTTCACTGACCATGGCGATCGCCGCGCAAGCGCAGGCCGCCGTTTCGGCGCAGGATGCGGCCAAACTGGGCAATAACCTCACCCTGGTCGGCGCGGAAAAAGCCGCCAATGCCGACGGTTCGATACCCGCTTATACGGGCGGGCTGACCACACCGCCGGCCACCTACAAAACCGGCGACAGCATGCGCCCGGATCCTTTCGCTGACGAGAAACCGTTGCTGGTGATCGATGGCAAGAACGTGGATCAGTACAAGGGTGAGCTCTCGGCGACGGCGGTCGAACTGGCCAAGCGTTTTGCCACGTTTCACATCAATGTCTACCCGACGCACCGCACCGTCTCACTGCCTAAAGCGGTGCTGGACAACGGTGTGAAAAATGCCACGGGCGCCAAGTCGCTCGAAGGTGGTCTGGCCGTCGACAATGTTCTGCCGGGTGTGCCGTTTCCGATTCCGCAATCGGGCAACGAAGCGATGTGGAATTTCCTGCTGCGCTATCAGGGCGTCAACATCAGCTCAAAATACGACTCATGGAATGTCGACGCTGCCGGGGTTGCCAGTCTGGCTATCACCGGGCAGGCGTTCATCTCCTACCCGATCTATGAAAACCTCGCGCAACCGATCAGCAGCGCTGACGTGTATTACCAGATGAAGCTGACATACACCGGCCCGGCGCGCCGTGCGGGTGAAGCGATGATGCTCAAGGACGCCGCCAACCCGTTGCAACAACCGCGTCGCGCCTGGCAATACCTGCCGGGGCAGCGCAGGGTCAAACTGGCGCCGAACCTGGCGTACGACACGCCGAACCCGGGCACTGCCGGTGCGGGTACTTATGACGATGTGTTCGTGTTCAACGGCGCACTGGATCGCTACGACTGGAAGCTGGTCGGCAAGCAGGAAATGATCGTGCCGTACAACACCTACAAACTGACCTATGCCCAGGATCCCAAGGCGTTGACCACCGCCAATCATGTAGCGCCTGACTACGTGCGTTGGGAGAAACACCGGGTCTGGGTGGTGGAAGGCAATCTCAAACCCGGCGCCCGGCACATCTATCAGAAACGCCGCTTCTATCTCGATGAGGACAGCTGGACCGCACTGGCCTCCGACCAATATGACGCCCGTGGACAGCTTTATCGCGGCTCGTTTGCCTTTCTCAGCCAGAGCTACGACAAACAGGTGCCGGACTCGACCCCTTTCATGATCTACGACCTGGTCGGCGGCACCTACAACATCAACGGCGTCGTCGGGCCTTACGGCGGCATCAAGTACATCGATCCGCTTTCGAAGGCGCAATGGTCGTCGGAGTCGTTGGCCGGCAGCGGTATTCGCTAGAGGGCGCGGTATGCATTGGCAGAAAAAATACGGCGGTGTGACGCTCGGCATGTGCCTGCTGCTGTTGCAGGGCGTCGCCCGCGCGGACGGCTATTTCGATGTGCTGGATCAGCCTGCCAGGGTCAGTGCCCTGGCAGCCAACAGTGCGCTGTCCGGCGTGGCCCGGGCAGGGGCACGACTGGTTGCTGTCGGCCAGCGCGGGCACATCGTTTACTCCGATGACGGCGGCCAGCATTGGCAACAGGCCGCCGTGCCGGTGAGCTGCGACCTCACGGCGGTGAATTTTTCTTCGCCGTCACAAGGCTGGGCGGTCGGTAACGACGGGGTGATTTTGCACAGCAGCGACGGCGGGGTGACGTGGCGCAAGCAGCTCGACGGGCGCCAGATCGGCCCGTTGCTGATCGAGCATTATCAGGCACTGGCCCGCGCTGAACCGGCTAACGAGCAATGGCCGTTGCTGGTTGCTGAAGGCCGGCGGCAGGTGGAGCAGGGCGCGGATAAACCGTTGCTCGACGTCTGGTTTGCCAATGATCAACTCGGCTATGCGGTCGGTGTCTTCAACCTGATCCTGCGCACCACGGACGGAGGCAAACACTGGATGCCGTTTCAGGATCGCACCGACAACCCGCAGGGTTTTCACCTCAATGCGATTGCCGCCACGGGTGATGCTTTGTACATCGCCGGCGAGCAGGGGCTGTTGCGTAAATGGGACGCAGCGCAACAGCGCTTCGTCGCCGTGCCCACACCTTATCAGGGCAGTTTTTTCGGCGTGCTTGGCAAACCGGGTGAAGTGATTGCTTACGGACTGCGCGGCAACCTTCTGCGCAGCACCGATGGCGGGCGCAACTGGATCGCGCAGGACAGTGGCTTGCACACGAGCATTACCGCCGGGCTTGTCGACACTGACGGGCATTACCGGTTGTTCACGCAGGGCGGGCAGATGCTGGTCAGCCAGGGCAATGGTGCGCAGTTGCAATGGCGGCATGAGCCCGAACCGTTACCGGTGACCGGCGCAGCACAGACGGCCGATGGCGCGATGCTGGTCGTTGGTACCCGTGGTGTTTCGACACTGCGCAAAGAATAAGAAAACAACCCTAAAAGCGAGAACCCGGATATGGGCAATATCGAACAAGACAGCATGCCGGTGATCCGTGATGTACGTGATTTCGAGTGCAACTCCGGCAGTCGGCTGGAGCGCATGGTGTTCAATTTTCGCCCACTGTTCATGTTGCTGATGGCCATGATCACCGTGGTGCTCGGTTACATGGCAGTCACCCGTCTGGAGCTGAAACCGAGCTTCGAAAAAATGATCCCGCAGAGTCAGCCGTACATTCAGAACTACCTGGAAAACCGCCAGGCGCTGCGTGGTCTTGGCAACTCGGTGCGGGTAGTGGTCGAGAACACCCGGGGCGATATTTTCGATCCTGCCTATCTGGACGTGCTCAAACAGGTCAACGATCAGTTGTTCCTCACGGCAGGCGTCGACCGCGCCTGGATGAAGTCGTTGTGGAGTCCGGCGGTACGCTGGACGGAGGTCACCGAAGAAGGCTTTCAGGGCGGCCCGGTGATGCCCGACGCCTATCAGGGCACCCCCGAGCAAATCGAGCAGTTGCGCCAGAACATCTCCCGCGCCGGCATCATCGGCAGTCTGGTGGCGAGTGATTTGAAGTCGAGCATGCTCGTGGTGCCGTTGCTGGACAAGGCTGGCGCCGGCGCTCAGCCGATCAACTACCGTGACTTCTCGCAGATGCTGGAAGAGCAATTGCGCGACAAGATCGAGTTCGCCGGTGACAGCGCTGCGCGCAAGGCTGGCAAAGAGGGCGATGGCCCTTACAAAGTGCGCGTAATCGGCTTTGCCAAGCTGATGGGCGACCTGATCGATGGCCTGATTCAGGTAATGATGTTCTTCGCGCTGGCGGTGATCACATCGCTGCTCATCATTTATCTCTACACCCGGTGTGTACGCAGTACCTTGCTGGTGGTGGGTTGCTCGTTGGTCGCAGTGGTCTGGCAACTGGGCCTTGTCGCGTGGCTGGGTTATGCCATCGATCCATACTCGGTGCTGGTGCCATTTCTGATCTTTGCCATCGGCGTATCCCACGCCGCGCAAAAAATGAACGGCATCATGCAGGACATCGCCCGGGGCACGCACAAACTGGTCGCCGCGCGTTATACCTTTCGCCGCTTGTTCATCGCCGGCGTCACTGCGTTGTTGGCGGATGCTGTCGGGTTTGCCGTGCTGATGCTGATCGACATTCCGGTGATCAAGGATCTGGCGATCACCGCCAGCATCGGTGTCGCGGTGCTGATCTTTACCTCGTTGCTACTGATGCCGGTGGCGCTGTCCTATGTCGGCGTGGGCGCGAAAGCCGCCGAGCGTGCGTTGAAAATCGATACCCGCGCTGACCGCCACAAAGGTTTCGGCAGGTTATGGGACTGTCTCGACCGCTTCACCAGCGCCAAGTGGGCGACGGGCGCGGTGCTGGTGGCGGTGTTGATGGGGATCGGCGGATTCGCGATCAGCCTGCATCTGAAAGTCGGTGACCTGGAAAGCGGTGCGCCTGAACTGCGCGCCGACTCCCGCTACAACCGCGATAACGCCTGGATCACTGCGCATTACGCACTGTCCAGCGACCTGTTCGCGGTGATGATCAAGACCCCGCCCGAGGGCTGTCTGAGCTACAAAACACTGATCCTCGCCGATCGGCTGGCGTGGGAACTGCAGCAGTCTTCAGGGGTACAGGCCACTGTTTCGCTGGTCAACGCGGTTCGGCAGATCACCGCCGGTACCTATGAGGGCAACCCGAAACTCAGCAGCATCCAGCGCAATCAAGATGTCCTCAACTATGCCGCGCAGCAGGCTTCGGTCAACTCGCCAGAACTGTTCAACACCGATTGCTCGGTGATGCCGGTGATTGCTTTTCTCAAGGATCACAAGGCCGAGACCCTCGACGAGGTGGTCGCGATTGCCGACCGCTTTGCCCGTGAAAACAGCAGCGACGAGCGCCAGTTTTTGCTAGCGGCGGGCAGTGCCGGCATCGAGGCGGCGACCAATATCGTCGTGCGCGAGGCCAATCGCACCATGCTGCTGTACGTGTACGCCGCCGTCACATTGTTCTGTCTGGTGACCTTCCGCAGTTGGCGCGCGACGCTGGTGGCGTTGTTGCCGCTGGTGCTGACGTCGATTTTGTGTGAAGCGTTGATGGTGGTCATGGGCATTGGCGTGAAAGTCGCGACGTTGCCAGTGATCGCTTTGGGCGTAGGCATTGGCGTCGATTACGCGCTGTACCTGCTCAGCGTGCAGTTGCACTATCAGCGTCAAGGCCTGCCGTTATCCGCAGCGTATCGCAACGCCGTGGCGTTCACCGGGCGCGTGGTTGGGCTGGTCGGGATCACCTTGGCGGCGGGCGTGGTGTGCTGGGTCTGGTCGCCGATCAAGTTTCAGGCGGACATGGGGATTTTGCTGACGTTCATGTTTCTGTGGAACATGCTCGGAGCACTGGTGTTGATTCCAGCGTTGTCGCATTTTCTGTTGCGCGGGGTGTCGGTCAAGCAATGGGTTCAGCCGCCAACCGCTGAACCCATTGAGTGCCTTAAAACTCAGGCGTGTACTTCACGCTGAACATCACATTGCGCGGGTCGCCGAAGTTGTTGTTGCCGTTGAGCTGGTTATACGCGGAGGTGTAGTAGCGTTTGTCGAACAGGTTGTTGGCGTTCACTGCCAGGCCAATTTCCTTGCTCAACTGGTAGCCGAGGCGAGCGCTCCACACGGTGTAACCCGCCACGTCGTAGGTGTGTTCGTAACCCAGCGTATGGCTTTGCGTGGTGAAACCGAGGCCGGTGCTGACGCGTTCCCAGTCGCCGCTGAACTGGTAATCGCCCCACACGCGCAGCATGTGTTTCGGTGTCCAGGTGCTGAAGACTTTGCCTTCGTTATCCGGGTCATCGAGGTACTTGGTGGTGTTGTAGGTGTAGCCGGCGAACAGTTGCAGATTGGTCAGCACTTCGCCGCTGATCTCGGCTTCAATGCCCTGGCTGCGGACTTTTCCGGCGGCGTTGGAGCAATACCAACCGTCGCAGACCATGCCCGACGCGAGGTCGTTGACGGCGCGGTTTTCCTGGTCGTAGCGGAACACGGCCAGCGAGGTGTTGACCCGGCCGTCCATCAATTCGCCTTTGAGGCCGACTTCGTAGTTGCTGCCGACCACTGGTTTCAGCGTTGAACCGCTGGCGTCGCGGTTGGTTTGCGGTTCGAACACATCGGTATAGCTGGCGTAGACCGCCCATTCGCGGCTCAGGTCATAGACGATGCCGGCGTACGGAGTGACTTCGCCGGTTTCGTTCGCGGTGCTTTCCGGCTGCTCGACCGCCGCACCGAAGGCTCTCTGTGTCGCGTATTTGTAGCTGTAGTCGTACCAACTGACGCGCGAGCCGAGCACCAGCGTCAGCGAGTCGATCGGTTTGACGCGCCAGCTGCCATACAAACCCTTCTGACGAACGTCGTACTTGCTCGGTGTGGCTTGGCCGCCCGGCGTATTGAGGATGCCTTCGTAGCTGATGTCCGGGCGATCGTGATTGATGTCGAAGATCGTGTCGGTGGTGTTGTTGTTAAAGGTTCGGGCGTATTTATCGTCGGAGGTGTATTTGGAATAGTTGCCGCCGAGCATCACTTCGTGGGCCATGGACAAGGCGTCGAAGTGGCCGGTGACGTTCATGTCGAGACCGAGTTTGGTCGCGTCGAAATCGGTGGCGAAATCGGCGTACTGAATGCCGCTGCCATCGGGATTGATCCCGTCGCCGCTGGTTTGCAGACGTTGACTTTTGCCCTTGTTGGTTTCGTCCATGCGCACCGCGCCGACCTTGAACGCCCAATCGTCGTTGAAGCTGTGCTGGAGGTCGGCGTACAGCGTGGTGACGTCGATGTCCAGATGGTTCCAGCGCGCGCCGCCGTAAGTCGAGCGCGGCACATTCAGCGGCTTGCCGTCGGAGTAGCGGGGCAGGCCACGGATCATCGGGCGCGACTCGCCATCGGAGTTGCTGATCGCCAGACCGAGTGTGGTGTCGTCACGCAGGTCGAAGTCCAGTGCGCCGTACAGCGAGTGGGTTTTGCTCCATTCGTAATCGACGAACGATTGGCTCTGGTCTTCGTCGGCAACGAAGCGACCGCGCACGCTGCCCGTCGAATTCAACGGGCCACCGGCGTCCAGTTGCAGGCCGTAGTGATCCCACGAACCGGCCTTGCCAGTGATTGTCACGGTGGGCGCGGTTTGCCCGCGCTTGCGCACCAGATTGATCGCGCCACCCGGGCTGCCGGTGCCTTGCAGCAGGCCGGAAGCACCACGGAGGATTTCCACGCGGTCGAAGAAAATCAGATCCTGCGTCGCCCAGTTGCCCAAAGCGTAAGTGTTACGCGGGATCGGCACGCCGTCGTACTGCCAGTCATCGATCTGAAAGCCGCGCGAGGTAATGATCATGCCTTTACCCACGCCCTGAACGCCGACCAGACCAGTGGTTTTGTTGACCGCGTCTTTCAGATCAACCAGATCCTGATCATCCAGCTGCTTGCGCGTCATCACGGTGATCGACTGCGGAATTTCCTTGAGCGTGTGCGTGCCTTTGCCGATGGTTACGGCGCGTGCAGCGTAAGAACCGGAGCCTTCAGTCGTGGTGCTGTCGAGGCTGCGTTCAACGATGTTGGTGGCGTCCAGTTGCAGCGAAGCGCTGTTGTCGCTGGCCGGCTCGACACTGAAGTTGCCTTGCCCCGTGACGCGCAGCTGCAAACCGCTGCCGGCGAGTGCCTTTTGCAGTGCTTGCTCGGCTGGCATCTGCCCGATCACCGCCGGCGCGCGCTTGCCCTGCACCAGCGCGGGTTCCAGCGAAATGATCTGCCCGCTCTGGCCGGCAATCGCGTTTAGCGTACTGGCGAGCGGGCCGGCCGGCAGGTTGAACGATAAGTCTTGCGCCAGCGCTGAGGTGCTCAGTGTCACCAAGGCAACGGCTGCAGAAAGGTTACGGGGCCATGTGTTGAACACAACATTCTCCTGTTTTTGTTAAAGCGTCAGGAGATAGGTCGCATGAGAAATGAAAACCGGACACAAACAAGAATGATTTCCATAAAATATTTTTTCGCATTCATCGTTTGCTGATCATGGTCAGCCACGGGCTGTAGCGATTGATGCGGATTGGCAGGGTTTCGGCCAAGGCGTCCAGGGTTCGATCGGGGGCGTCGAGCGGGAACACGCCTTGCACGCGCAAGCCGCGCACTTCGGGGGCAACGCGCAGGAATCCGCGATGATAAGGGCGCAGTGCGTCGATCACTTGCTCAAGGGATTCATCGAGCACGTTCAAGCGGCCATTCAACCATTCGGCGCGACCGCGTTCATCGTCGCTGGCCAAGGTGATGTTGCGCGTGGAGAGCAGCGCTGCCTGACCTTCCTTGACCACTTGCGTGGTGCCATCGAACAACCGCGCTTCGACCGAATGCTGCAACACCACCAGGCGGCTGGCGTCCGCTTCCTGAGCGACGAGGAAGCGAGTGCCCAACGCGCGCATTTCGCCCTCGGCGGTGCGTACGATCAGTGGGCGATTCGCATCCGGCGCGACATCGATCACCAGCTCGCCCCGGCGCAGGATGACCAGGCGCTGGCGGTCATTGAAACGCAGATCCACCGCGCTCTCGGCGTTCAGGCTCAAGCGGCTGCCATCGGCCAGATTGAAGTTCTGCCGCTGACCGCGAGCGGTGTGCAAATCGGCCAGCAGCGATTCGCCGAGCTGAGTTTTGCTGCCCAGCAACAGACCGCCGCCAAGCAGGCCGAGACCGGCGATTACGCGCAAGGCGTCGCGCCGCGAAGCCTGCGGTTGCAGCAAGACCTGACGAGCTTCGCCGGCCTGACCGGGTAAACGTTGATCCAGTGTGCGAAACGGTTTGAACGTATCGCCGAGGCGTTCCTGCAATGTGTCCCAGGCCTGACGGTGCGCGCGATCCATCAACAACCAGGCGTTGAAACGCTCCTGCAGTCTGGCGTCGGGTGTGCCGGCGCGCAGCTTGACCATCCAGTCGATGGCCTGCTCGGTGACCGGGTCGATGCGCCGCTTGCTCATGGCGCCACCTCGCACAGATAGCACTGCAGCAACGCCTGTTTCATGTAGCGACTGACCGTGCGTTCCGACAGCCCGAGTTTCTGCGCAATCGCCACATAGCTGAGGCCATCGAGTTGGCTATAGAGGAACGTGGTTTTGACGATCAGCGGCAAGCCATCAATGGCGCGGTCAATCGCGACCAGCGCTTCGATCAGTTGCAATTGTTCTTCAGGGGAGGGCGCCAGTGCTTCGGGCAGCGTCGACAAACGCTCAAGGTAGGCCAACTCCAGCTTGCGCCGACGATGACGATCAAACACCAGACGACGGGCAATGGTCGACAGGTAAGCGCGCGGCTGTTCGATGCTGTCCGGATCAACGCGCGCCACCAGCAATTGGCAAAACGTATCGGCAACGGTGTCCTCGGCGTCCGCGTGGTTGCGCACCTGGCGATTGATATGTTGCAGCAGCCAACGGTGATGATCGCTGAAGAAAAATCCCAGCTTGCTGGACGGAGGAGAGTGCACTGGTGGGCTTTTCCAGATGTTAGTGAGAATCTCTCTCAATATTACCTGTGTGGCCAGAGACTGCGCAATGCTGGAGAACTGTAGGAGCAAGGCTTGCCCGCGAAAGCGGTGTCAATCTGTACCGGCCTCTTCGCGGGCAAGCCTTGCTCCTACAAATATCTATTGTCCCATTTGAGTTGACGGTGAAACGCTTTTCAGCCGATTTATCCTTTTTCAATGCGTCAGTAATCTGTACCCAACTTGAACGCAACAACAAATCCAACATTGAAAAAGGACGCACACCATGACCACTCCAACCTACAACCGCTTGAACAAAGACGACGCTATCGTGCTGCTGGTTGATCACCAGACCGGTTTGATTTCGCTGGTGCAGGACTTCTCGCCGAACGAGTTCAAGAACAACGTGCTGGCACTCGCTGACCTGGCGAAGTTCTTCAACCTGCCGACCATCCTCACCACCAGTTTCGAA
Organism: Pseudomonas sp. P1.31; assembly: GCF_001269815.1. Classification (NCBI taxonomy): domain Bacteria; kingdom Pseudomonadati; phylum Pseudomonadota; class Gammaproteobacteria; order Pseudomonadales; family Pseudomonadaceae; genus Pseudomonas; species Pseudomonas sp. P1.31. The sequence continues at coordinate 94,842 of NZ_LHVN01000017.1, forward strand.
CAAGGCCCGAACGGCCCGTTGGTACCGGAGCTGAAAGAGATGTTCCCGGATGCGCCGTACATTGCTCGCCCAGGTCAGATCAACGCATGGGACAACGAAGACTTTGTTAAGGCGATCAAGGCGACGGGTCGCAAGCAGATCATCATTGCCGGTGTAGTGACGGATGTGTGTGTGGCGTTCCCGACGCTGTCGGCGCTGGCGGAAGGGTTTGAGGTGTTTGTGGTGACGGATGCTTCCGGTACTTTCAATACCACCGTGCAACAGGCCGCGTGGAGCCGCATGACGCAGGCCGGTGCGCAGTTGATGAACTGGTTCTCGGTGGCGTGTGAGCTGCACCGCGACTGGCGCAACGACATTGAAGGGCTGGGTAACTTGCTGTCGCAACGGATTCCTAACTATCGCAACCTGATGAATGGCTACTCGGCGCTGACCGCTCAGAAAAAATAAACTGACCTGCTAAACCAAAGCCTGCCCTGAAAAGCAGGCTTTGTCGCACCGACGATTAACTTGTGGCGAGGGGATTTATCCCCGTTGGACTGCGCAGCAGGCCCCTGCTTTTTCAGTTAAGAAGCGGGGGCCGCTGCGCAGCCCAACGGGGATAAATCCCCTCGCCACAGTTACGGCATCATCCTATTCACCGGTGGTCGCCATCAGGCCACTGACCCGCGATATCAGAGTGTCAATGGCAAACGGCTTGGTCAGCACTTGCATCCCCGGGCCGAGTTGGCCGTTGCCGATCACCGAATGTTCCGCATAACCGGTAATAAACAAGGTCTTCAACTGCGGGCGGATTTCCCGGCCGGCGTCGGCCATTTGCCGGCCGTTCATGCCGCCCGGCAAACCGACGTCGGTAACCAGCAAATCGATCCGTGCATTGGAGCGCAGTGCCGCCAGCCCTTCGACGCTGTCGGCGGCGACGAGCACGTCATAGCCGAGGTCGCACAGCACATCCGCCAGCAGCAGGCGCACCGTGGGTTCGTCATCGACAATCAAAATGGTCTCGCCCACAGCGGTCACCGCAATCGATGTGCTTTGCGTGTCGTCGTGATTTTGCGGCGCCTGCCCGTGATAGCGGGGCAGGTAGATCGACATCGTGGTGCCTTGGCCCACTTGCGAATGGGCGCGCACCTGGCCACCCGATTGCTTGGTGAAACCGTAAATCATCGACAACCCCAGGCCCGTGCCCTGGCCCAAAGGCTTGGTGGTGAAAAACGGGTCAAAGGCTTTGGCGATGATTTCGGCGGACATGCCGGTGCCGGTGTCGGCCACACTCAGGCAAAGGTACTGCCCGGCGGGCATCTCCAACGCCTGGGCAGATTCGTCATCCAATGTTCGATTGGCTGTTTGCACGGTGATGCGTCCGCCATCGGGCATCGCATCACGGGCGTTAATGCATAAATTCAACAGTGCATTTTCCAGCTGACTCCCATCGACCAACGCTGGCCAGAGGTCGCTCGCGCCTTCGGTTTTCAGCAGGATGCTCGGGCCGACGGTGCGCTGGATCAATTCAGTCATGCCGACGATCAAGGTATTGACGTCGGTGGGCCGTGGATCGAGTGTTTGCCTTCTGGAAAACGCCAGCAAGCGATGGGTCAGAGCAGCCGCACGTTTGGTCGCCCCCTGCGCCGTGACCATGTACTTGCCGACGTCCTCAAGACGACCTTGGGCGATGCGCCTTTCCATCAGCTCAAGCGCTGCCGAAATGCCGGCCAGCAGGTTATTGAAATCATGCGCCAGCCCACCGGTGAGTTGCCCGACGGCTTCCATTTTTTGCGATTGGCGCAACTTCTCTTCGGCCTGCATGAGGTCAGCCGTGCGCGCCGTCACCCGTTGCTCCAAAGTGTCATTCAGCGCACGCAATGCCGAGGTTGCGCGGTCTCGTTCCGCCTCGACATTGCGCCGGGCTTCGACATCGATCAGCACACCGGGAAAGCGCAGCGGCGTGCCGTCATCGGCACATTCGACCTGCCCGTTAGCTTCAATCCAAGTGTATTTGCCATCCGCACCGCGCACCCGATATTGGTGGGAATAGGGGCCACCACGGGCGATGACTTCGTTGATCGCGCGGGTGAGTCCGTCCCTGTCATCGGGGTGCACGGTTTGCACCACTTGCTCCAGGCTCAGGCCGTCGCGACCCAGCGCCGGATCAAGGTTGAACACCCGGGCAAAGGCTTCGTCGACGGTGAAGCGATCAGTCGGCAGATGCCAGTGCCAAGTGCCGATAATTGCACCGGCGGCGAGGGCCAGTTGCACACGCTCGACGTTCTCGCGGGCAACGGCCTCGCTGACCCGCAGACGCTCCTCGGCGTCGCGACGCGCGGTCACGTCGCTGAAAAAAATCGCAATCTGTCGATCGGCAGGATCGCCAACGCGCACGGCGCGCACATCAAACCAGCGCTCAAAGGTATTCGCGTAATTCTCGAAATTCGCCGGCTCGCCGGTTTTGGCCACGTGCCCGTAAGTCTCGAACCAGAAACTCTCCAGATTGGGCGCAAACTCGGTGACCCATTTGCCGCGCAAGTTGACCCCGGCCTGCCGTTCGAACGCCGGGTTGGCCTCAACAAAGCAGTAGTCGACGGGACGGTCGTCAGCGTCGAATTTGACTTTGACGATGGCGAACGCCGCTTCAATGGTTTCCAGAATCGTGCGGAAGCGCTCTTCGCTGAGGCGCAAGGCGTTTTCGGCATGGCGTGAGCGCGTCAGGTCGAGCATGGCGCCGATCATGCGTACGGCGCGACCTTCGGCATCGCGCATCAGATACCCGCGATCGACGACCTCGGCGTAGGAGCCGTCTTCGCAGCGAAACCGGTATTCGGCGCTCCAGTCGGTAGACGTGCCATCAATGACGGCGCGGATCGAGGCTTCGACACGCGGCCGATCCTGCGGGTGAATCCGCGCAAAACACCAGTCACTGTTGGTCTCGGTGGCGGTTGCCGTGTAGCCGTAAGCCTTTTGCAGGGCTTCGTTCCAGGTGATCCGGTCAGCGGTCAGATCCCAATCCCAGATCGCATCGCTGGTCGCCTTGACGGCCAATCGATAGCGCTCCTTTGTTTCGGCAACCGCACGGCTCGCCAAATGCAATTGATCAGCCAGATCCTGCGCGCTGTCCTGCTTGGCGGCTCCGACGATGCCCAACGCCAGACGCAGCCGCGTGACCTCGGCCTCAAGCTCCTCGCGAGTAAGATGTTCCAGGATGTCACCCTTCGTGCGTTATTGGTTTTGGGGTCTGACTGCCATTGCTCACGCAGGCGCATCACTCATTGACACGATTGACCTGCCGCACAGAGGTTAAGTTGCACCGGGAAAGAAGGGCAATCCCCGGTGCGTTGTTTGATGCTGGCCGCCGTCAGCCGTGCACGGGGTAATCGGTATACCCTTCGCCGTTGCCGCCATACACGGTGGCCGGGTTCAGCGCATTGAGGGGCCAGTCATTGGCGATACGCGCGGGCAGATCCGGGTTGGCCATGAACGGGCGGCCGAAGGCGACAAAATCAGCCAGTCCGGATTCGAGCAAGCTGGCCCCGGATTCAGCGTTATAGCGTCCGGCATAAATGATTGCGCCGCTGAAGGTCTCGCGTACGACCTGACGAAATGACAACGGCATTGCCGGGGCATTGTCCCAATCGGCTTCGGCGATGGACAGGTAGGCGATGCCGACGTCCTGCAAAACTTTGATCGCTTCGATGTAAGTGGTGTGTGGATCTTCTTCGACCATGCCCAGGTAAGTTCGCGCTTCATCGGTGGTGGTGAACAACGGCGCGAAACGCACACCGACTTTTTCCTTGCCGATGCACTCGGCGACACCCGCCACCACTTCACGCAAAAAGCGCAGGCGATTGTGCAGCGAACCGCCGTACTGATCGTCGCGAAGATTGCTGTGCGCGGAGATGAACTGGTTGACCAGATAACCGTTGGCGCAATGCAGTTCGATGCCGTCAAAACCGGCGTCCATCGCATTGCGCGCGGCTTGAATGTACAGCTGAATCAGTTCCTGAACTTCATCGGTGCTCAATGCACGCGGGGCCGACGGGGCGACCAGTTCACCCACGCCCGGCGCGGTTTCGATGAACACGCTGACTCGCTCGGTGGCCAGCGCCGAGGCTGACACCGGCGCTGCGCCATTCGGTTGCAGCGCAGTGTGGGATACGCGGCCGACATGCCACAGTTGCGCGAAAATCACACCGTCAACGGCGTGCACCGCTTCCGTGACTTTGCGCCATCCAGCGATTTGCTCCGGGGTATGAATGCCGGGGGTCCAGGCGTAACCCTGGCCGCGTGGTTCGATCTGCGTGCCTTCGGTCACCAGCAGACCGGCGCCGGCCCGTTGCTGGTAATACTCGGCCATCAACTCATTGGCAATATTGCCCGGTTGCGTGCTGCGCTGGCGGGTGAGGGGCGGCAGGACGATACGGTTTTTCAGGGTGTGCAGGCCGAGCGTCGCTGGTTGGAAATAAGGGCTGTTGTGCATGGAGGTACCTTGTGCGACTGGTCTTATTAGACCAGTCGACTATTTCTAGGATAAAAATAAAACCGCGTAGCACGGTGATGAGGTTGAGCGTTGAATCAGCCGAGCATTTTCAACAGTTTCTCGGCGACAGCGGCAGAGCTGGCGGGATTCTGGCCGGTGACCAACTGGCCGTCCGCAACCACATGCACCTGCCAGTCAGCGACTTTGGAGTAACGCCCGCCGAGACGCTGAAACTCGTCTTCGATCAGGAACGGCACCACGTCGGTCAGGCCGACGGCGGCTTCTTCCGAATTGGTGAAACCGGTCACCTGGCGATGCTGAATCAGCGGTTTGCCTGCCGCATCGACGACGTGACGCAACACGCCCGGCGCATGGCAGACAAAGCCGTGGGGCTTGTTGCTGCGGGCAAAGGCTTCGATCAACGCGATCGAGTGCGAGTCTTCGGCCAGATCCCACAGCGGGCCATGGCCGCCGGGATAAAACACAGCATCGAAATCCTCTGCGCTGACCTCAGCCAGAAGCCCGGTGTTGGCCAATGCCTGCTGCGCTTCCGGGTCGTTGCGAAAGCGATCGGTCTCGGCAGTCTGCGCGCCGGGCTCATCACTTTTCGGGTCGAGCGGCGGCTGGCCACCGGCCGGCGACACCAAAGTGATCTGCGCACCGGCATCCTTGAAGGCGTAGTAGGGCGCGGCAAACTCTTCGAGCCAGAAGCCGGTTTTACGGCCGGTATTGCCGAGCTGATCGTGGGAAGTCAAAACCATCAGAATTTTCATAAAGCACCCTGGTTTGATCGGTGACGTCGTGGCGCAAAGGATTCGCGTCACGCTGATACCCGCAAATGCGGTTGACGGGGCGCAGCATAGTTTCCAATTAGACCAGTCGTCTAGTAATTTTTTCTCAACAGGTTTTTACTCGGCAGGTATGGCAAACTCGCCATCCTCTGAAATAAACGACTGGTCTATTGCCTGGTAATTTGCGCCCCATGAAACCGACCTACGACGACACCCGCCAGCACTTGCTCGACACCGGCCACCGGATGATGGCCGAGAAGGGCTTCACCAGTGTCGGCCTTAACGAAATCCTGCAAACCGCTGGCGTGCCCAAGGGCTCGTTCTATCACTACTTCAAATCCAAAGAGCTTTACGGCCAGGCCTTGCTCGAGGATTACTTCGTCGGTTATCTGGCCGACATGGAGCGGCGCCTGACCCTGCCGGGGCTGACCGCCTATGAACGGCTGATGGATTACTGGCAGGGCTGGCAAGACCGCTGCACCCTCGAAGGCCATGGCGATGAGTGCCTGGTGGTAAAACTCAGCGCCGAAGTTGCCGACCTCTCCGAATCGATGCGCCTGACCCTGCGCGACGGCGCCGAGCAAGTGGTCTCGCGCATCACGCTGTGCATCGAGCAAGGCCAGGCCGAAAAGACCCTGCCGACCGGTGATGCCCGGCATCTGGCGGAAACCCTGTATCAGCTGTGGCTGGGCGCCAGTTTGCTGAACAAACTGCAGCGTACGGGGCAGTCGCTGAACACCTCGATGGCAATGACCAAAGCACTGTTGGCCAGCTAATTTGGCTTGATGGTGAGCACGTGCACCGTTCGTCCAGTACCCGGCACTTGCGCGGTGCCGGTGTCTCTCACCTTTAAGCGCGGATTTTCCGTGCGGCCGAGCGGAGAGCCAGTCATGGACATCGATGAAAATGCACCGGGCAACAAGTCGCAGCAAGACGTGACACGCACCACGGACAATGAAACGGGACATGATCCAAAACGCGATCAACCGGAGGTTCCGTTGCCTGCCGATGACGAGTCACCGCTCGACGAGGACATGACGGATGTGGACGCCGCCAACTCGGTATCGAGTGAGCATCCGCCAGCGCAGTGAGGGGATTGCCATGAGCACGTCATTCAAGGTCGGCGACGCGGTGCGCTGGAATAGCGAGGCCGGCGAGATTCGCGGCACGGTGGTCAAGGTGCATACGCGGGATGTCGAGTTCATGGGAAGGCATCGACCGGCCTCGAAGGAAGAGCCGCAATACGAAGTGAAAAGTGCAAAGACCGGGCATCTGGCGATGCATCATGCGGCAGCACTGCACCCCGTTAAAGCTGAGTAAACACTACCCTGTGGTGAGGGGATAAATCCCCTCACCACAGGTTTTGTGATCATCAGTGATGAAGTGGGTTAACCCGCCAACGTCGCGTTATCGATCACAAACCGATACTTCACATCACCCTTGAGCATCCGCTCATACGAGGCATTGATCTGATCCGCGTGAATCAATTCGATATCCGAAACGATGCCGTGCTCGGCACAGAAATCGAGCATCTCCTGAGTTTCAGCAATACCGCCAATCATCGAACCCGCAATCGTGCGGCGCTTCATGATCAGGTTGAACACATTCGGCGATGGATGCGACGTTGCCGGCGCACCAACCAAGGTCAAGGCACCGTCACGTTTGAGCAGCACCAGAAACGCATCGAGATCATGCGGCGCCGCGACAGTGTTGAGGATCAAATCGAAACTCTTCGCGTGCGCAGCCATTTCCTCAGGATTGCGAGAAACCACCACTTCATCGGCACCCAGCGCCAACGCCGCTTCGCGCTTGGATTCCGAAGTAGTGAAGGCCACAACGTGCGCGCCCAAGGCATGCGCCAGTTTGATGCCCATGTGGCCCAAACCGCCGATGCCAACCACGCCGACTTTTTTGCCAGGCCCGGCGTTCCAGTGGCGCAGCGGTGAATAAGTGGTGATACCCGCGCACAGCAGCGGCGCGACGGCGGCCAGTTGCGCTTCGGGATGGCGGATGCGCAACACGTAGCGCTCATGCACGACGATGTTTTGCGCGTAACCGCCCATCGTCCAGCCCGGCGCGTCCGGGGTCGGGAAGTTGTAGGTGCCGATCATGCCGTCGCAGTAGTTTTCCAGCCCGGACTCACAGTCATCGCAGTGTTTGCAGCTGTCGACGATGCAACCGACGCCGACCAGATCGCCCACCTTGTAATCGCCGACATGCGCGCCCACCGCCGACACCCGACCGACAATTTCATGCCCCGGCACACAAGGGAATTGCGTGCCGGCCCATTCCGCGCGCACCTGGTGCAGGTCTGAATGGCAGATGCCGCAGAAGGCGATATCGATCTGCACATCATGGGCCGCCGGGGCGCGGCGGTTGATCTGCATGGGCTCAAGGGGTTTGTCGCCAGCGTGGGCGCCGTAGGCTTGTACAAGCATGGGAACATCCTCAATCGGTTTGTCGTGGTGACATTCTTCGCTTTTCGCTGGGCCGGGAAGTAGTGCATTCCTGTGCGATCCTTGCCTGATCCTGTGCGCCGTTGTGACTTTGCGGTGACAGACGCTCGCGGCGTTTGCGGGTAATCTGCCGGTTCGCTGCATAAAACAAAAAACTCAAGCAGGAGTCATTGATGCAACCAATCCGTCTCGGTCTGGTGGGCTACGGCAAGATTGCTCAGGATCAACACGTCCCGGCGATCAACGCCAACCGCGCATTCCAGTTGGTGTCCGTCGCCACCCAAGGCAAACCTTGCGCCGGCGTAGAGAATTTTCAGTCGCTGAGCGAGTTGCTCGAAAACGGCCCGCCGGTCGATGCAATTGCCTTCTGCACACCGCCGCAAGGTCGCTTCGCCCTGGTGCAGCAAGCGCTGGCGGCGGGCAAACATGTGCTGGTGGAAAAGCCGCCGTGCGCAACGTTGGGCGAGGCCATGGCCTTGGTCGATCAGGCAAAAGAGCAGGGCGTCAGTGCCTTGTTTGCCTGGCATTCACGCTATGCGCCGGGCATCGAAATCGCCCGTGACTGGCTCGCCACCCGCACTTTGCAAGGCGTGCAGATCGACTGGAAAGAAGATGTGCGCAAGTGGCACCCCGGCCAGACGTGGATCTGGCAACCCGGCGGCCTCGGCGTATTCGACCCGGGCATCAATGCCTTGTCGATTGTCACTCACCTTTTGGCGCTGCCGCTGTTTGTCGAATCCGCAGAACTGCGCGTGCCGGAAAACTGCCAATCACCGATTGCCGCTTCGATCAAAATGTCGAATGCGCAGCAGCTCGATGTGCGGGCGGAGTTTGATTTTGATCATGGGCACGATGAGTTGTGGAGTATTGAGGTTCGTTGCAAGGAAGGCGTGCTACGACTGGATAACGGTGGGGCGCTGTTGAGTATTGATGGCGTGCGTCAGGCCGTATCGGAAGAGGGCGAGTACGCGGCGGTGTATCGGCATTTTCAGCAGTTGATTGCCGAGAAGGGCAGTGATCTGGATTTGCAGCCGTTGCGGTTGGTGGCGGACAGTTTCTTTGTCGGTAGCCGGGTATCGGTTGCCCCTTTCTACGACGTCTGAACACAAAATCGTGTAGGAGCTGCGGCACGCTGCGATCTTTTGATCTTG
>NZ_LHVN01000018.1:0-33470 GCF_001269815.1 Pseudomonas sp. P1.31
CTGCGATCTTTTGATCTTGAAAAATCAGATCAAAAGATCGCAGCGTGCCGCAGCTCCTACAGGGCGGTTTTTAGAAACGGTCAAGCCTGTATGGCTCGTTTCTCGGCATCTCACGCAACGCCATCCCGACAACCATCTCCGCCGTCACCGCCGCCTGCGTCAGCCCCAAATGCTGATGACCAAACGCAAGCAACACCTTGCCCCCGCACACCTGATCAATCACCGGCAGCGAATCCGGCAATGACGGCCGAAAGCCCATCCACGGTGTCGCCGCTTCAGCACTCAGATCAGTGCGAAACAAGCCCTGACTCAACCGATGCAACTGCCACGCGCGCTCCATGCTCGGTGGTTTCTCCAGTCCCGCAAATTCAACCGTACCCGCCAGCCGCAACCCTTCGGTCATCGGCGTCATGATGAACTTGCGTTCCAGCGAGGTGACCGGGAAGGGCAGTCGACCCTGTTCCTGCGGCAGCATCAAGTGATAACCGCGCTCGGTGTCCAGCGGTACATTTTTGCCGGTCAGCGCAGCGGTCAGTTTCGCCGAGTGCGCGCCGCAGGCAATCAGCACGCGGCTTGCGGTCAAGCCTCCATTTCCGGTAATCAGCGAAACGCCGTTTTCCTGAACATGGCCTCCCTGCACCTGCTGCTGCAGAAAACTCACGCCGCAGGCTTTTGCCGCTTCAACCAATTCGCACACCACCCGGTACGGGTCAATGAAATGCCCGGTGCGCGGAAAGAACAAACCGCCCTGAATCTGCTCGCTGAGTTGCGGCGCCGTGTCCTGAATCGCCTTGGCCTGCCAATAATCGACAGGCACTTCCTGCTGACGCAATCGAGCTTGCAACGCGCCGATGGCCTGACGTGATTCCGGGCGTTCGAACACCAGCAACGAGCCATCAACTTTCAGCAAGTCCGGCCGCTGGATGTCGGCGAGCAAGCGCTGCCACGCATCCAGACTGCTTTCATTGAGCGCGCGTAATCCGGCCACGGTTTTCTGAAACGGTTCCGCCCGCAGGTTCAGCAGCAGCCTCGTGAACCACGGCAAGGCGCGGGGCAGGTATTTCCAGTCCAGCCGCAACGGCCCCATCGGGTCGAGCAGCATGGCCGGCAGGCGTTTGAGGATCGACACATCGGCAATCGGGAACACCTGTTCGGTCGCCAGATGCCCGGCGTTGCCGAAAGAAGCGCCGTGGCCCGGTAGCTGTTGATCGATGACGACCACGCTCAAACCCTGACGCGCAAAGCGCAAGGCGCAGGCGACGCCGATGATGCCGGCGCCGACCACAGCGATGTCGTGGGAGACGTTATTCGTCATTGGTCAGTGCTTCCCTGTGCCCATCAAGCAGGCGACTCAGGTGCAACGGATTTGCGTGTTTCAGTGCTGTCGGCAACAAGCTGTCGGGGAAATCCTGATAACAGACCGGGCGCAGAAAACGCAGGATCGCCGCCGTGCCCACCGACGTTGTGCGCGAGTCTGACGTCGCCGGGAAAGGCCCGCCGTGCACCATTGCATCGCAGACTTCGACGCCGGTCGGCCAGCCATTCACCAGCAAGCGTCCGGCCTTGCGCTCCAGTGTTGGCAGCAGCGCGCGGGCGTGATCAAGGTCTTCATCATCCAGGTGCAGCGTCGCGGTCAACTGACCTTCCAGATGCTCGGTGACCTGACGCATTTCATCCACGCTCGCGCATTGCACGATCAACGATGCGGCGCCAAAGGCTTCGCCCTGCAGATTGTGATCAGCGAGGAAATCGGCGGCGTCGCTGACAAACACCTGCGCCTGACCCTGATTCGGGCCGCTGCCGATCTGGCCGATGGCGGCGACATTTGCCCGAGCGTTTTCGGCCAGCGCATTCACCGCCGATTCATAGGCCTTGAAGATCCCCGGCGTGAGCATCGTCTGCGCCGGACTGTTTTTAATCCGTTCGGCCGTAGCGGCAATAAAACTGACCAGCGCAGCACTTTTCAGGGCAATCACCAATCCCGGATTGGTACAAAACTGCCCGGCGCCCAATGTCAGCGAAGCCACAAACCCATCGGCCAATGCCTGAGTGCGCTTCTGTAATGCCGCCGGAAACAGCAGCACCGGGTTGATCGAACTCATTTCCGCATACACCGGAATCGGCTCGGGCCGCGCCTGTGCCGCTTGAATCAGCGCCAGACCACCGCTGCGCGAACCGGTAAAACCCACAGCTTTGATGCGTGGATCGCGGACCAACGCAATGCCCACTTCGCGCCCGGAACCGTACAACAGCGAAAACACACCGTCCGGCAAACCACAGGTTTTCACCGCCCGTGCCACCGCGCGGCCAACCAGTTCACTGGTGCCGGGATGGGCACTGTGCGCCTTGACGATCACCGGGCAGCCGGCCGCCAGCGCCGATGCCGTATCGCCGCCCGCCACCGAAAACGCCAAGGGAAAATTACTCGCGCCGAATACCGCCACCGGCCCCAGCGCAATCTGCCGTTGACGCAGATCCGAACGCGGCATCGGTTGACGATCCGGCTGCGCGTTATCGACGCGCACATCCAGCCATTCACCCGCGCGCACGGTGCGCGCGAACATTCTCAATTGTTGGCAAGTGCGCCCGCGTTCACCCAACAGGCGAGGGCGCGGCAGGCCTGTTTCAGCCATGGCGCGGTCGATCAATTCATCACCGAGGGCTTCGACTTCCGCGGCAATGCTTTCAAGAAATTCGGCGCGGACATTCAGGGTTGTCTCGCGATAAACGTCGAACGCCGCCCAGGCCAATGCGCAAGCCTGCTCGACATGTTCCGCCGAACCGCCGGCATAGGCCGGTTCCAGCGCGGTATCCGTGGCCGGGTTGATGCCCCGAATGGCTTCGCGATTACCCGCGACAATGTGCTGCCCGATCAGCATGTGGCCCGTCAGCGTCATGGTGTTTTCCCGATAAAAAAGTGATGCCCGCCGTGAGCTAAAAACTTCACGGCAGGCGAAAGCAAGGATCAGGCGAAGTTCTGTTCCGCCGACCAGTTCTCGTACCAGTGACGGAACAGCGCGTACTGCTTCTCGGCATAACGCCGCTGCGAGTCGCTCAACGCATCGGTTTCGTTGAAGTGCAGGGTGTATTCCTTGTCGCCGTTGAGCACCATCAGATGCTTGTAATACAGCACCAGATCGCAGCCTTCATCGAACGACGACAGCACCGCCAATGCTGATTCCAGCTCCCGCGCCTGACGCCGCGCCTTCGCATCACCCTGGGCCGCCTTCTTGCTCAGCGCGACTAATTGCAGCACTTCGCGGGGCAGGGCATTGCCGATCCCGGTGATCGCGCCGGTGGCGTTGCAGTTGACGAAACCGTGCACCACTTGCGTGTCGACGCCGACCATCAGCGTCACGTTTTCATCTTTGGAGGTGATGTTTTCAGCGGCGTAGCGCAGGTCGGCGCCACCGCCAAATTCCTTGAAGCCAATCAGGTTCGGGTACTCGCGGCGCAGTTCGAAGAACAGGTCGGCGCGGGTGGCGAAACCGTAGTAAGGGCTGTTGTAGATCACCGCCGGCAGGTTCGGCGCCGCTTGCAAAATGGCCGCGAAGTGGGCTTTTTGTGCAGTCGCTGAAGCGCCCCGGGACAGCACGCGTGGAATCACCATCAAACCTTGCGCGCCGACTTTTGCCGCGTGCGCCGCATGGGCGACTGCTTCACGGGAATTCACCGCGCCAGTGCCGACAATCGTAGGAATGCCTGCTGCCACCAGACGCGCCACGCCTTCCTGACGTTCAGCCTCGGTGAGCAGCGGCCAGTCACCCATCGAACCGCAATACACCACCGCGCTCATGCCGATATCGATCAGCTCGCGACCCTTGGCCACCAGCGCGTCGAAGTCCGGTTGGCGCTGGGCGGTGCACGGGGTCATCAGGGCCGGCATGCAACCGGTGAAGATGTTGTCGCTCATTGTTTTAACTCCTTGGCACATCATTCAAATTGAGGTGAAAAGTCAGCGCGGCGGCTTAAATGCCCCACGCGAACGGGTCGGTTTCGTCGATCAGCAAGGTGCTGTCGGCGGTCATGTAGGCGCGGCCGGTAATGAACGGGCGAATGCGCTCGCCCTCCCATTCGAAGCGGCCTTCGAACTGGCTGCCGGTGATGCTCGCCTGCACCCAGATCGCGCCGGGTTGCAGCTTGTCGTCGGCGGCGAGGCAGGCGAGTTTGGCGCTGGTGCCGGTGCCGCACGGGGAGCGGTCGTAGGCTTTGCCGGGGCACATGACGAAGTTGCGGCTGTCGGCGTTGGCGTCATCGGAGAACAGTTCGATGTGGTCGATCACCGCACCGTCTTCGCCGTAAATACCTTGGTCTTCGAGGGCCTTGAGCATCGCCCAGGTGTAGGCGGTGAGGTGTTCGACGTCGTACATCGTCAGCGTCTGGCCGTGCTCGGAAACGAGGAAGAACCAGTTGCCGCCATAGGCGATGTCGCCGAAGACGCGGCCGAACCCTGGCACGTCCACCGGCACTTGTTTGCGATGACGGTAAGCAGGGACGTTGCCCAGCGTGACCGAGCCGTCGTCATGCAACGTGGCGCTGACCGGGCCTACCGGTGTGTCGATCTTGTGCACGCCCGGCTGGATTTTTCCCAGGTACTGCAACGAGTTGATCAGGCCGATGGTGCCGTGGCCGCACATGCCGAGGTAGCCGGCGTTGTTGAAAAAAATCACCCCGCACGTGGCGTCGGGCGACACCGGTTGGCAATACAGCGCGCCGACCAGCACATCGTTACCGCGTGGCTCCAGCAGGCAGGCACGGCGCCAGGCATCGTGCTGATTGCGCAGGGCATCGCGCTTTTCCACCATCGTGGTGCCGGCCAGATCGGGGAAACCGCTCATCACCAGACGCGTGGGTTCACCGCCGGTGTGGGAATCAATGACGTGTACTTCTTTCATGAATAGATCCCGTTGGATGATTTCAGTAGGCGCCGGCAGGGCGCGCGGTCACGGTCGAAGCGGGGGCGGCGACTTCGCTTTCTTCATCGTCTTCTTCCAGACGCAGCAGATGCGCCGGTACGCCCGTTGCGGCACCCCAGTAATAAATGCCGGTGGCGCAAACGGCGACGACAATGGTGTCGAACGGATGCGTGAGGATGCCGAGGCCACCGAAGGTGCCGAGTTTCGACAGGACGATGGTCACCGCGTAGAAGGCTATCAACCACGCCGAGGAGCGCACCTGGCTGGCCAGATTGAGGTGCGCGGTCGGGACGAAACGGCCGCACAGCAGGTACACAACGAACATCAGAATTTGCAGACCAAGCAGCCACGACACAGTATTCCAGCCCGACCAGTAGACGATCAGCGCGGCGATGATGAACGACACTGGCCCGAGCACGCCCATGCACTTGACCCGGAACGGACGCGGCATGTTTGGCGCATTGCGGCGCAGTGCAGCCACCGAAACCGGTGCCACGGCGTAGCTCAACACTAGCGCGGCGGAGACCACGTTGATCAGCGCTTCCCACGACGGAAATGGCAGCGTCCAGAACACCGACAGGGCAAAGGTCAGCCACAGCGCCGGACGTGGAATGCCGGATTTCTCGTCGATGTGGGTGAAGACTTTGAAGAAGGTGCCAGTCTGCGCCCAACCGTAGATCACGCGCGGCGTGGCGTTCATGTAGATGTTGCCGCAACCGCTTGGCGAGATCACCGCGTCGGCGACCACCAGATACGCCAGCCAACCCACGCCAAGCGCCAGAGCGATGTCGCGATACGGCAGGGAAAACTCTTTGCTGATCCCGGCCCAGCCATTGGCGAGCATTTCTGTCGGGATGCTGCCGAGAAAGGCCATTTGCAGCAGCACATAAATCAACGTCGACAGCAGCACCGAGAGGATCAGTGCGATGGGAATAGTGCGCTGCGGATTCTTCACTTCACTGGCCACCGAGATGATCGGCGTCAGCCCCAGATAGGCGAAAATCACGCCGCCCGCCGACACTGCCATTTCGATACCGGACAAGCCAAACGGCGCAAAACCTTGCACCTGGAAGTTGGCCGGTTTGAAGAAGGTGAAGAGCACGCCGATCACCAGCAGCGGCACGATGAACTTGAACACGCTGACCAGATTGTTGGCCTTGGCGAAGGTCTTCACGCTGCGGTAGTTGAGCAGGAAAAACACGCAGAGCAGGCCGAACTGCACCATCCAGCCGAGGATCGTCGGGTTGCCGCTGCCCGCTTGGGTCAGCTCGGGAAACCATGCCGCCGCGTATTGGCGCGAGGCAACCACTTCGATCGCTACCAGACTGGAAAACGCGATCAGGGTGATGAAGCCCATCAGGTAGCCGAGCAGCGGCCCGTGGGAGTAAACCGGGTAACGCACCACGCCGCCGGCACGCGGTAATGCCGCGCCCAGTTCGCAGTAAACGATGCCCAGCAACAACACGGCAAAACCGCCCAGCAACCAGGAGAAAATCCCCGCCGGCCCGGCAATCGCGGACACGTGACTGGCCGCGAACAACCAGCCAGAACCGAAGATCGCTCCGAGCCCGATAAATGTGAGGTCGATCAGTGAAAGCTGTTTTTTGAACTTGCCTTGGCCTGACATGGCATCGCCTTCTTGTGAGTTATTGGATAGGCAGTTGTGTCACTGGGACGGCCAGACTTTGAACTCATCGACGGCATGGCGATTGATGTTTTGCGGCGGGTTGGATGACGAAATCAGCACAATGGCGCAGATTAATCGCGGCCCTCGACAGGCCTGCATTGATCCTGCAATCTGCACGCGAACGCCGCAGGGCGGGCACTTGGCCGATCCGCGTTTGAAGAGGAATCCGTAATGCAGCAAGCGTTTTCGATCCTGTCCCAAGGCATCGGCGGCCATCGTCCGCAGACCCTGGAGGAGTTACTGGCCGGTGCGGCGCTGCTGTTGCCGATGCTCGACGTGATCCCCAATGCGGCGATTTTCATCAAGGACACGCAGGCGCGTTACGTGCTCGCCAACCGCACGTTGGTGCAGCGTTGTGGCTTGAAGGATTTGCGTCCGTTGCTCGGTAAAACCAGTGCGCAGGTGTTCCCGGCGCAACTTGGCCCGGGCTATACCGAGCAGGATCGCAAAGTGCTGGAGGAGGGCTTTGTGCTGGAGGATCAGCTTGAGCTACACCTGTACGGTAGTCGCGAACCGGGCTGGTGCCTGACGCACAAGCAGCCGCTGTACAACCGTGACGGGGTGATTATTGGGCTGGCGGGGATTTCGGTGGATCTGCAATCGGCCAGTGAAACGCATCCGGCGTTTGAGCGATTGGCGGCTGTCGATGAGCACATTCGGGCGAATTTCAATCGTCGGGTGACTTTGGTGGAATTGACCCGGATTGCTGGTATTTCCGTTGCGCAACTGGAGCGTTACTGTAAGCGCGTGTTCCATTTGACGCCTCGGCAGATGATCCAGAAGGTGCGGCTGGAGCATGCGCATCGCCTGCTGCATAGCGATTTGCCGATTACTGACGTTGCGCTGCAATGCGGGTACACCGATCACAGTGCGTTCACTCGCCAGTTCAAGGCCTCTACAGGCTTTACCCCTCGCCAGTACCGACAGGCCACTTCTCAGTGAATGACTGTAATCCTCTGTGGGAGCGGGCTTGCTCGCGAAGGCGTCGGGTTGGGCGGCTGGATTTTTGGTGACTGAGTACATATCCATTGCTGCGGTAACGGCGGCTTAGGGTTCCGCCCTTACGGCGGGTCACCTTTTCCAGACGCCGAAAAGGTAACCCAAAAGGCTTTGCCCCAGCGTTCGGCCCGCTCGCTGGGGCTCGGGGTTCCTTCGTTACGGAATTCATCCGGGCGCATCGCCTCCGGTTTGCTGCGCTGCACCTCCTCTCGCTGTGTTTGGCTGCGCCAAACGGTCGCTGCGCTCCCACCCCCGGATCAATCCCTCCGCTCAGCCTGCCGACGGGGCGGGTAGCGCAAGATCAAAAGCTGCAGCCGAGCTTGCGCTCATCCTGTGTAGGAGCTGCCGAAGGCTGCGATCTTTTGATGTTGCTTGTGCTTTTGTAGGAGCAGAGCTTGCTCGCGAAAGCGGTCGTTCGTTTAACAATTCGGTACCTGACACACCGCTTTCGCGAGCAAGCCGGCTCCCACAGTTTTGACTGCGTTGGCCAGAGGTAACGGGCTAATCGGATTACTGTAGGAGCTGCCGAAGGCTGCGATCTTTTCATCTTGATCTTAAAAACAGATCAAAAGATCGCAGCCTTCGGCAGCTCCTACATGACCCTGTGGCATACCGGCTAGACTCATGCCATTCGCGGCTCTCTCGCAGCAGGTGAAACGGGATGATCGGATTACAGAGGTGCCGGAGTCCGTTATGGGCCAGGCTCACGTTGGTAGCGATCAGCCTGACGTTGATCTCAGGCTGCTCGAGCCGAAAGCACTATCCGCCATCAGGCGTCGGCGACAGTTGTTACGCCAAGGCATTACCAACGGTCGGCGAGGGCGGTCTCGCGTGGGGCTCCAGCCTGAACATGGCTCGCCAAAAATCCTTGAACAACTGCATCCGCTATGCCGGTCGTTCCGGTGGCACGCCGAACACCTGTCAGGTGGTGTTGGCCAAGTGCAAGTAATCCCGGCCCACCTCTGCGCAGTGGGCCAGGCGGCAAATCACAGGCAGTTTTCCACAGTGTCCAAGTGCTTCCTGGATATCCAGCGATAGGTCGATGCGTAGTATTTCGCCACTGATCCTGCGGCGTCAGGCTGAATATCAACGAAGTATGCCGAGCCCGTTGTGGCCACCGTAATCGCGCCTTTCTTGCCCGGTTCCTGAGTGGCCCCGGATCGGCCCTCGAACACCGAAAGGTTTTCCCAGCCATGCTGTACGCAGTCGGCAATCACCTTGACGGCTTTTTTTGAATGCAGCACTTGGCGCGGTTCTTCCTGGCGCAGTTCATTCATCGAGGGTGCCGCACAGCCTGCCAGTGACGCCAGCGTCAACACCCATAGGGCTGCCTTCATATGTTCTTCTCCCTGAATAATGGGGCTTTCTCCAGGCGCGACATACGGGATGCCGCGTCTGGAGAAAGCTTTGCGATGCCGCTCTCAGGCGCTCGACTTACTGTTTTGCTTCGGCCTTCATTTTTTCAGCGATTTTTGCATCGACCGCCGCGCGGATCTGGTCAACGCTGAAGCTCGCCGGTTTCTGGCTAGGCGGGTAATCGACGAAGGTCTGCAGGAACGCTGCGGACTTGCCGACGGCCATTTCGGTCAGATAAACGTTTTTGGTCGTCCAGTCGTAGTACTGGTCGGAAACGATATCGGCACGTTCATACGGGTCCATGCGCAGGTTGAAGATTTTCGGTACGCGCAGGCACACGAACGGTTCGCTCCAGACCTTGAAGCCGCCCGGTGCGCGTTGTTCGCAGAACACGGCTTTCCAGTTGCCGAAACGCATCGACACCAGCACGCCATCGTCGTTGAAGTAGTAGAACTCCTTGCGCTCACCTTTAGGGCTCTGGCCGGTCAGGTACGGCAGTTGGTTGTAGCCATCCAGATGCACTTTGAAACTGGTGCCACCGGACGTCGGCGCCCAGCCTTTGAGTAGCTTGTTGGTGACATCGGTGTCACCCGCAGCGGCGAGCAGTGTCGGGAACCAGTCCAGACCCGAGAACAGCTCGTTGGACACTTCACCCGGTTTGATCTTGCCTGGCCAGCGAACCATTGCTGGCACACGGTAAGCACCTTCCCAGTTGGAGTTCTTTTCGTTGCGGAACGGTGTGGTTGCCGCATCGGGCCACGACCACTGGTTCGGGCCGTTGTCGGTGGTGTAAACCACGATGGTGTTGTCGGTGATTTTCAGGTCATCGAGGGTTTTCAGCAGTTTACCGACGTCACCGTCGTGCTCGATCATGCCGTCGGCGTAATCGTTGCCCGGCATGCCGCTTTGGCCCTGCATTGAGTCACGAATGTGCGTAAACGCGTGCATGCGGGTGGTGTTCATCCAGACAAAAAACGGTTTGTCCGCTTTCGCCTGTTTCTCGATGAAAGCCTGTGCGGCGGCGGTGGTTTCGTCGTCGATGGTTTCCATGCGTTTTTTAGTCAACGCACCGGTGTCTTCGATTTTGCCATCGGCAAAGCTGTGAATGACGCCGCGAGGGGAGGTGGCTTTGACGAATTCCGGGTCATCCTTCGGCCAGTACGGACGCTCAGGTTCTTCTTCGGCATTGAGGTGATACAGGTTGCCAAAGAACTCGTCGAAACCGTGGTTGGTCGGCAGGTATTCATCCTTGTCGCCCAAGTGGTTCTTGCCGAACTGACCGGTCGCATAACCCTGGGATTTGAGCGCCTGAGCGATGGTGATATCGCGTTTTTGCAGGCCGACCGGTGCGCCGGGGATGCCGACTTTCGACAGGCCGGTACGCAGTGGCGTCTGGCCAGTGATGAAAGAAGATCGACCTGCCGTGCAGCTGTTCTCCGCGTAGTAATCGGTGAACATCATGCCTTCTTTGGCAATCCGGTCGATGTTTGGCGTTTTGTAACCCACCACGCCCATTGAATAGGCGCTGATATTGGTCTGGCCGATGTCGTCACCAAAAATCACCAATATGTTGGGTTTCTCCGCAGCCATGGCCGAGGCTGAGATGACCGACGCTGCAACTAACGCAAACGTAGGTAACCACTTACTTAAATCAGTCATACCTACAACTCCTTTAGACAGGTAGTCCTTACGGACTTATGACGTGCCATCACTTTGCCCTCGTGCAAACTTTACGGAATGCCCGTTTCACCTTAGATGGCGTGGGTGTTTTCGCCTCCAGTGCGCGTGTCTAAATATGACATTTGCCCTCTGGCGAACCTCTGAAATCAAACCAAGTACTTGATGTCACGACAATTAATGCAGCCAATTAAGTTGCGACTTTTCTGACAGATAAAACTTCTCATCGACGCTTAACGTGCATTGATAATCCAGTCAGCGGCACGTTCGGCAATCATGATCGAGGCTGCATTGGTATTACCGCCCACCAGGGTCGGCATGATCGATGCGTCAACGACGCGGAGCCCTTCGATCCCGTGCACGCGTAACTGACTGTCGACCACGGCGAGTTCATCGTTGCCCATCTTGCAGGTGCCGACCGGGTGGTAGATGGAGTCTGCACGCTGGCGCAGTAACTGGATCAGTTGCTCGTCCCCGTACAAGCCTTCGCTGAGCACATCTTTCAGACCGAAACGTGCCATGGGCGCTTGCTGGATGATCTCGCGGGCCATGCGGTATCCCGTCAGCAATGTCTCGACGTCATCGTCATGGCCTAGAAGATTTGGGTCGATGCGAGGCGGGGCGGTAGGGTCAATCGACTGCAAACCGACGCTGCCTCTGCTTTTTGGGCGCAGCACGCAGACGTGACAACTGAAACCGTGCCCCCAGTGCAATTTGCGGTTGTGGTCGTCGATCATCGCGATCACTGAATGCAACTGGATGTCCGGACGCGTCAGGCTGCTGTCGGTTTTCAGAAAAGCACCGCCTTCAGCGAAGTTGCTGATGAACGGCCCCCGACGATGCCTGACGTAATCAAGCCAGGCCTTGCCCATGTTGATGCCGCCGCTTACAGAGATGCCCATCAATGACGTATCGGGGCTTTTGTACTGGAGCACGACATCCGGATGATCCTGCAGATTCTGGCCGACGCCCGTAAGTTCGTGCAGAACCGCGATGCCTTGAGGTTTGAGCTCCTCTTGCGGGCCAATCCCCGACAGCATCAGCAACTGCGGGCTGCCAAAGGCGCCGGCACTGAGCAGAACCTCGCGCCGGGCCTTGATGGTTTGCCGGTCACCGTTGCGGCAAAGCGTGACACCGACGGCTTTTTTGTCCTCTAGCACAATGCGCTCGGCGACCGCCGACGTCAGCACGGTGAGGTTTTTGCGCGTGTGTCGAATCGGTTTGAGAAACGCGGTGGCCGTGCTCCAGCGTCGACCCTCGCGGATCGTCACGTCGTACTGGCCGATGCCTTCCTGATCGACACCGTTGAAATCCGCGTTGTAGCGGTGCCCGGCCATCTGACCCGCGTCGATAAAGGCCTGAGTCGCTGGATGTATCGGGTTTTTGCCGACGTACAGTTCACCGAGCGCGCCGTGCAGATCGCAGGCACCGCGGTAGTTCATCTCGCTCTTGCGAAAGTACGGCAGCACCTCAGCAAACGACCAGCCCGGATTGCCCTGCGCCTGCCAATCGTCAAAGTCCGTGTGATGGCCACGAATATAAATCATGCCGTTGATCGAACTGCTACCGCCCAGCGTCTTGCCCCGTGGTTGATAGCCGTAACGCCCGTTCAAGCCTGGCTGCGCAACGGTCTTGAACGCCCAGTTGACATGTCGCGTCGGCACTATCGCTGCGACGCCCACCGGTGCGTGGATCAGTGGTGAGCGGTCTTCAGGCCCTGACTCCAGCAAACACACCGTGACGTGCGGGTCTGCACTCAGGCGATTGGCCAGAACGCAACCGGCTGAGCCGGCACCGATGATTACGTAATCGAATTCCATTACAGAGCAATCCCGAGCGAGTGAGCAGTGGCAGCGTCGCGATGACGCAGCGGTAAGTACCCCGGGTTGATTGTTGGCTTGTAGGACAAGAAAATTATTGATCTCTCATGACATTTATTTGATATTTGGTGACATGACTTCATTAATAAGAACAACCTCGTTCACCGGTTTTCGGCAAGTCACCAGCCAGCTCGGCGGCGATGCAGACCGCATGCTCGAACGCTTTCGGATCAATCCGCAGTTGCTGGAGGAAGAAGAGGCACGCGTGCCTTTACGCTCTTTGGTGGGCCTGCTGGAGTTTGCCGCGCGCGAGCTGAACTGCGCCGATTTCGGCCTGCGCATGGCCGAATATCAGGATTTGCACGTACTCGGGCCGATAGCAGTGATCGCCCGAACCTGCGCCACGGCGGGGGAGGCGCTCGCGCAAATCATCCGCTTCATCGGTTACCACAGCCCGGGCATTCAGCTCGATCTGGATCACAGCGAGGCCGGCTCTCCACGACTGGTCATCGACATCCGGCTCTCGGGCCCGGCTCCCCGCCGGCAAATGATCGAACTGGCGATGGGCGTGGCGCATAACGGTATGAAGCTGCTGTATGGCGACCATTTCGTCGCGCAGTCGGTACTTTTTTCCAGCACACATTTGACTGGCAAAACCTACCGGCGCTATTTCAAAACGACGGTGCAAACCGGCCAGCCCTGCAATGCGCTGGTGTTAAGCAACGAGCAGCTGAATCAGCCGATCGAACAGCAGGCGCCTTATCTGCATCAGGCGCTTGAGCAGTATTTCGATCAGTTCGATTTGCAGGCCACCTCTGATGTGGTCAAGCAGGTTGAACGTCTGGTGCTGCGCATGATGCCGATCCAGCGTTGCCGCTTGCCTTTGATCGCAGAGCAACTCGGGATGCACGTGCGTATGTTGCAGCGAAGGTTGGCCGAGCAGGGTCGCAGTTTCGATGACGTTGTCGAGACACTCCGTAAAGAGCGCAGCGAACACTATCTGGGGCAGAGGAACATGCCGATGTCGCAGGTCGCCGGGCTTCTCGGCTACAGCGAGCAAAGCGTGTTCAATCGCGCGTGTCAGCGTTGGTTTGCGATGTCGCCGGGTGCGATGCGGCGCCAGTTGCTGGGGTGAGACACAATCATTGACGCTATCAATAACAACCATTAACCCAATGAAGTTCTCATATTGATCGCGCGGCGTAAGATCGGCTCCATACCCAACCACTGCACCACGGAGCTCACACCATGAAACGCCAAACCCTGCTCGGCATTGCTTTCTCGATCTTCGCCCTGAACGCTTTTGCTGCGACTGAAACCGATCCGCTGTTCAGTGACGCGGTCGCCGCAACGGAAACCGACCGGTTGTTCAGCGACTCGGTCGCCGCGAACGAAACCGATCCTCTGTTCAGTGACGCCGTTGCCGCCGACGGTTCGGATCATCTGAAAGGCAACCTGGTTGCCGAGGGTGGTGCTGATCGACTGCTCGAACGCCGTAACGCCTGAATGCGTAGTTTTACCGCAGGCCTCAACGAAAAAGCCCGGCGCTATCAGCCGGGCTTCTTTTTGTCTGCGATTCGCTTGGACGATGTTCAAGACCAAACACAAAGTGTTCGATTAGCGGATACCCGACCTTTCGTCCAATTGCCGGTTTTTGCACGCAAGCGTACTGTGACCGGTGAGTCTGAGAACCGTGCACCCCATAACGACAAGATCGAGCACCGCCTAATGGACAGTCATCTGCTGAGTGATCGCAGCAGCGTGTTTCGTCACGCTGACCCCTATGCCGTCTCCGACTACGTCAATCAGCACGTTGGCCAGCACTTCATTGGCCTGTCCAAAACCGCCCATCCGCAAGCCAGCCTCAACCATCGCAAACTCGCCGATCTCGATCTGTGCCGCATCAGTTATGGCGGCAGTGTCCGGGTGACGTCGCTGGCGCTGGAAACCGTGTATCACCTGCAAGTGCTGCTGCAAGGCAATTGCCTGTGGCGCGGGCATAAACGTGAACATCATCTGGTGCCGGGCGAGTTGTTATTGATCAATCCGGATGATCCGGTTGATCTGACCTACTCTGACGACTGCGAAAAATTCATCCTCAAAGTGCCGGTCAGCGTGCTCGAGTCGGTGTGCGACGAGCAGCGCTGGTTGCGACCTTCGAGCGGTATCCGCTTTCTGCGCAATCACTATCAGTTGAGCGAACTGGAGGGCTTCACCAATCTGCTCGCGATGATTTGCCAGGAAGCCGAGGCCAGCGATCCGTTGCTGCGGGTGCAAGAGCACTACGCACAGATCATCGGCAGCAAACTGATCTCGCTGATGAACACCAATGTCAGCCGTGAGAATCTCAGTTCACCGAGCGTCAGTTTCGAGCGCATCCTCGATTACATCGAGCGCAACCTGAAACTCGATCTGCCCGCCGAACACCTGGCCGCGCAGGCAAGCATGAGCCCGCGTTCGCTGTACACCTTGTTCGAACGCCAACTCGGCATCACGCCGATGCAATACATCCGTCAGCGCAAACTCGCACGCATTCACGCCTGCCTCAGCGACCCGAGCTGCCCGGTGCGCAACCTCACGGAGCTGGCGCTGGATTACGGCTTCCTGCACTTGGGCCGTTTCGCCGAAAGCTATCGCCAACAGTTCGGCGAACTGCCGTCGCACACCCTCAAACGCCGCCACTGATCACCCTTCGAAACAGTCCGAATCATCTGCCGCGCCGTCCTGCACAAAACGGATAGCGATCTGCAGGATTCGGCTATTGCCCCGCGCTGCGCCTCCCTAATCTGACCTGGCCTGAACAATAACAATGGAGGCCCTGGCCATGTCCCTGGGAATCGACTACCTCAATGCCATGCTTGAAGAAGACCAAGAGAAGGGCGCCTACCGCTGCAAGCGGGAGATGTTCACCGATCCGCGTCTGTTCGAACTGGAGATGGCGCACATCTTCGAAGGCAACTGGATTTACCTCGCCCACGAAAGCCAACTGCCCAACAACAACGATTTTCTGACCACCACCATGGGGCGCCAGCCGATCTTCATCGCGCGCAACAAGGACGGCGTGCTCAACGCTTTTCTCAACGCCTGCAGCCATCGCGGCGCCATGCTTTGCCGGCACAAATCCGGCAACCGTTCCAGCTATACCTGCCCGTTCCACGGCTGGACGTTCAACAACAGCGGCAAACTGCTCAAGGTCAAAGACCCGAGTGAGGCCGGTTACCCGCAAAGCTTTAACTGCGAAGGCTCGCATGACCTGACCAAAGTCGCGCGTTTCGAGTCCTACCGCGGCTTTCTGTTTGGCAGCCTGAATGCCGATGTGAAATCCCTCACCGAGCACTTGGGCGAGTCAGCGAAGATCATCGACATGATCGTCGACCAGTCGCCAGAAGGTCTGGAAGTGCTGCGCGGTTCCAGCTCCTATATCTATGAAGGCAACTGGAAACTCACCGCCGAAAACGGTGCCGACGGCTATCACGTCAGTTCCGTGCACTGGAATTACGCCGCGACCCAGAACCAGCGCCAGCAACGCGAAGCGGGCGAGGCGATCAAGACCATGAGCGCCGGCAGTTGGGCGAAGAAGGGCGGCGGTTTCTACTCTTTCGATCACGGCCATCTGCTGCTCTGGACGCGTTGGGCCAACCCTGAAGACCGCCCGGCCTACGAGCGTCGTGACGAACTGGCGCGTGATTTCGGTCAGGCTCGCGCCGACTGGATGATCGAAAACTCGCGCAACCTGTGCCTGTACCCGAACGTGTATCTGATGGATCAGTTCAGTTCGCAGATCCGCATCGCCCGGCCAATCTCGGTCGACAAGACTGAAATCACCATCTACTGCATCGCCCCCAAAGGCGAGAGCGCCGAAGCGCGCGCCAAACGTATTCGTCAGTACGAAGATTTTTTCAACGTCAGCGGCATGGCCACACCGGATGATCTGGAAGAATTCCGTTCGTGCCAGACCGGTTACGGCGCCGGACGCGGCTGGAATGACATGTCCCGAGGCGCGACCCATTGGGTCGAAGGCGCCGACGCAGCGGCCGAAGAAATCGACCTGAAACCGCTGCTCTCCGGTATGCGCACCGAGGACGAAGGCCTGTTCGTGCTGCAACACAAGTACTGGCAGGAAACCATGCTCAAAGCCGCTGCCGCCGAACCACAACTGATCCCCGTGGAGGCTGTGTGATGAGCAACCTCTACGACAATGTCCGCGACTTTCTCTACCGCGAAGCGCGTTATCTCGATGACGGTCAGTGGGATCAATGGCTGGAACTGTACGCCGCCGACGCGACTTTCTGGATGCCGGCCTGGGACGATAACGACACGCTCACCGAAGACCCGCAAAGCGAAATCTCGCTGATCTGGTACGGCAACCGTGGCGGCCTCGAAGACCGCATCTTCCGGATCAAGACCGAGCGCTCCAGCGCGACGATTCCCGACACCCGCACCTCGCACAACCTGAGCAACATCGAGATCGTCGAGCACAGCGCCGACCAGTGCCAGGTGCGCTTCAACTGGCACACCCTGAGCTTTCGTTATCAGGTCACCGACAGCTACTTCGGCAGCAGTTTCTACACCCTCGATCTGCGTGGCGAGCAGCCGCTGATCAAGGCCAAGAAAGTCGTGCTGAAAAACGATTACGTCCGTCAGGTCATCGACATCTATCACATCTAGTCGACACGACGAGGTGCACCATGAATTTCCAGATCGCACTCAATTTTGAAGACGGCGTGACTCGTTTCATCGAGGCCGGCGGCCATGAAACTGTCGCCGACGCGGCGTATCGCCAAGGCATCAACATCCCGCTGGACTGCCGCGACGGCGCCTGCGGCACGTGCAAGTGTTTCGCCGAAGCCGGGCGTTACGAGATGGGCGACAACTTCATCGAAGACGCCTTGAGCGCCGACGAACTCGCACAAGGTTATGTGCTGACATGCCAGATGCGCGCCGCAAGCGATTGCGTGGTGCGCGTGCCGGTTGGATCGCAGGTGTGCAAAACCGAACAGGCCAATTTTCAGGCGGCGATCAGCGCTGTCCGGCAGTTGTCCGAGAGCACCATCGCGCTGTCGATCAAGAGCGAAGCGCTGAGCAAACTGGCATTCCTGCCGGGGCAATACGTCAACCTGCAAGTGCCGGGCAGTGAACACAGTCGTGCGTATTCCTTCAGCTCGTTGCAGAGGAATGGCGAGGTCAGTTTTCTGATTCGCAACGTGCCCGGCGGTTTGATGAGCAGTTTCCTCACCGGTCTGGCCAAGGCTGGCGACAGCATGAATCTGGCCGGACCACTGGGCAGTTTTTACCTGCGCGAAATCAAGCGGCCGCTGCTGTTGCTCGCCGGCGGCACCGGCCTGGCGCCGTTCACCGCGATGCTGGAAAAGATCGCCGAGCAGGGCAGCGCGCACCCGGTGCATTTGATCTATGGCGTGACCAATGACTTCGATCTGGTTGAACTCGATCGCCTTGAAGCCTTTGCCGCACGCATCGCCAATTTCAGCTTCGGCGCCTGCGTCGCCAATCCGCAAAGTGCACACCCGCTCAAGGGTTATGTCACCCAGCACATCGAACCGCGCCACCTCAACGACGGCGACGTCGACGTCTACCTGTGCGGGCCGCCGCCGATGGTGGAAGCGGTCAGCCAATACATCCGCGAGCAGGGCATCACCCCGGCGAATTTCTACTACGAAAAATTCGCCGCTGCCTGATCTCCATCAACCGAGCCGAACCCTCATCTGTGGGCCTGCCCTCAACTTGGATCCTGACTTTACCTGTGGCGAGGGGATTTATCCCCGATGGGGCGCGCAGCGGCCCTCGCTTTTGCCTTAACAGCAGGGGGCCGCTGCGCAGCTCATCGGGGCGGTGTGACGTTTCGCTAAACCCCTCACCACAGTTTTCGATATTCGTTTGCGTCGAGGTTGTCATGAACAACAGATTCTCCAACAAAGTCGCGCTGGTCACCGGCGCGGCGCAAGGCATCGGCCGCCGCGTCTGCGAGCGCCTGCTCAGCGAAGGCGCGCAAGTGGTCGCCGTCGACCGCTCCGAACTGGTTCACGAACTGCAAGGCGAGGGCGTTCTGGCACTGACCGCCGACCTCGAACAATACGCCGATTGCGCCCGGGTCATGGCCGAAGCGATCAACACTTTCGGTCGACTCGACATCCTGATCAACAACGTTGGCGGCACCATTTGGGCCAAGCCGTTCGAGCACTACCAGGTCGAACAAATCGAGGCGGAAGTGCGCCGCTCGCTGTTCCCGACCTTATGGTGCTGCCACGCCGCGCTGCCGTACATGCTCAAACAAGGCAGCGGCGCCATCGTCAACGTTTCCTCAATCGCCACCCGCAGCGTCAATCGCGTGCCGTATGGCGCGGCCAAGGGCGGCATCAACGCACTCACCGCGTGCCTGGCCTTCGAAAACGCCGAGCGTGGCATTCGCGTCAACGCTACTGCGCCTGGCGGTACCGAAGCGCCGCCTCGACGCATCCCGCGCAACGACGCCGAACAGTCGGCGCAAGAACACGCCTGGTACCAGCAAATCGTCGCGCAAACCCTCGACAGCAGCCTGATGAAGCGCTACGGCAGCCTCGATGAACAGGTCGGCGCGATCCTCTTTCTCGCCTCTGACGACGCTTCGTACATCACCGGCGTGACCTTGCCGGTCGGTGGCGGCGATCTCGGCTGAGCACTTCTCAAGGAGCATTGATATGCCGCGAATCCTGATTGAAAACCTGACGACGATCATCGTCGACCTGCCGACCATTCGCCCGCACAAACTGGCAATGCACACCATGCAGAAGCAGACCCTGGTGATCTTGCGTTTGCGCTGCAGCGATGGCGTTGAAGGCATCGGCGAAGCCACCACCATCGGTGGCCTCGCGTACGGCTATGAAAGCCCGGAAAGCATCAAGGCCAACATCGACGCGCATCTCGCGCCAGCGTTGATTGGCATGGACGCCAACAACATCAACGCGGCGATGCAGCGGCTCGACAAGATCGCCAAGGGCAACACCTTCGCCAAATCCGGCATCGAAAGCGCGCTGCTCGACGCGCAGGGCAAACGCCTCGGCCTGCCCGTCAGCGAACTGCTCGGCGGCCGTGTGCGCGACAGCCTCGAAGTTGCGTGGACGCTGGCCAGCGGCGACACCGCGCGCGACATTGCCGAAGCGGAGCAGATGCTTGAAGCACGGCGTCATCGCATCTTCAAATTGAAGATCGGCGCCAATCCGTTGGAGCAGGATCTCAAGCACGTCGTGGCGATCAAAAAAGCTTTGGGCGATCGCGCCAGTGTGCGGGTCGACGTCAATCAATATTGGGATGAGTCCCAGGCGATTCGTGGCTGCCAGGTATTGGGCGACAACGGCATTGATCTGATTGAACAGCCGATCTCGCGGGTCAACCGCTCGGGGCAGATTCGTCTGAATCAGCGCAGCCCGGCGCCGATCATGGCCGATGAATCAATTGAAAGTGTCGAGGACGCTGTCAGCCTCGCCGCTGACGGCGCGGCCAGTGTGTTCGCCCTGAAAATCGCCAAAAACGGCGGCCCCCGCGCCGTGCTCAGAACCGCGCAAATCGCCGAGGCCGCGGGCATCGCGCTCTACGGCGGCACCATGCTCGAAGGCTCGATTGGCACGCTGGCCTCGGCCCACGCCTTTCTCACGCTCAAGCAACTGACCTGGGACACCGAGCTGTTCGGGCCGTTGCTGCTGACCGAAGACATCGTCACCGAAAGGCCCGAGTACCGCGATTTTCATCTGCACATCCCGCACACACCGGGCCTCGGCCTGATCCTGGACGAACAACGTCTGGCGCGTTTTCGCCGCCATTGAGCCGATGACCACTAGAGGAGAGCCACCATGCTGTTCCACGTAAAAATGACCGTGAAATTGCCCATCGACATGGACCCCGCCGTCGCCACTCGACTCAAGGCGGACGAGAAAGAACTGGCGCAACGGCTGCAACGCGAAGGCCAGTGGCGTCACCTGTGGCGCATCGCCGGGCATTACGCCAATTACAGCGTGTTTGATCTGCCAAGCGTCGAAGCGCTGCACGACACGCTGATGCAATTGCCGTTGTTCCCCTACATGGACATCGAGATCGACGGGCTCTGCCGACATCCGTCGTCGATCCACGCCGACGACCGCTGAAACCTGAATGCCACCCACCTTTGTGGGAGCGAGCCTGCTCGCGAAGACGGTGGATCAGCCACCACAGATGTTGAATGACATAGCGCCTTCGCGAGCAGGCTCGCTCCCACAGGTGCTGCGCGGCTGGACACAACTGCTGCATGAACCACACAACAACAAGATGAGGTAACCCACCATGACCGTGAAAATTGCCCACACGCCTGAGCTGCAAACCTTCTTCAAAGAAGCCGCCGGCTTCACCAACGACGACGGCAACTCGCGCTTGAAAACCATCGTTTTGCGCGTACTGCAGGACACTGCGAAAATCATCGAAGATCTCGAAATCAGCGAGGACGAATTCTGGAAAGCCGTCGACTATCTCAATCGTTTGGGCGGTCGTTCGGAAGCGGGGTTGCTGGTCGCCGGTCTTGGCATCGAACACTTCCTCGACCTGCTCCAGGACGCCAAAGACGCACAAATCGGCTTGACCGGCGGCACGCCGCGCACCATCGAAGGGCCACTCTACGTCGCGGGTGCGCCGCTGTGTGAAGGCGAGTGCCGCATGGACGATGGCAGCGAGGACGGCGTTGCCACGGTGATGTTTCTCCAAGGCCAGGTGCTTGACCTCGACGGCCAGCCGCTGGCCGGTGCCACAGTCGATGTGTGGCACGCCAATACCAAAGGCACCTACTCGTTTTTTGATCCGAGCCAGTCCGAATACAACCTGCGCCGCCGGATTATCACCGACGCCGAAGGCCGTTACCGCGCACGCAGCATCGTTCCCTCCGGATATGGCTGCGACCCGCAGGGCCCGACGCAGGAATGTCTGAACTTGCTCGGTCGTCACGGTCAGCGTCCGGCGCATGTGCACTTTTTTATCAGCGCACCGGGATATCGGCACCTGACCACGCAGATCAATCTGTCGGGCGATCAATATTTGTGGGATGACTTTGCTTACGCGACCCGCGAAGGGTTGGTCGGCGAGGTGGTGTTCCATGAGCACGAAACGTTGGGACGCCACGCCAAACTCAAGTTCGACTTCCAGCTGCAACCCGCGCCAGATGCCAGCGCCGAACAGCGCAGTCAACGCCCGCGTGCCTGAGCCCCTCTTTGTAGGAGCTGCCGCAGGCTGCGATCTTTTGATCTTGTTTCTAAAAAATCAACATCAAAAGATCGCAGCGTGCGGCAGCTCCTACAGTGATCGGCCTAAGGTAATGCAAAAAAGATATTGGCCCGCTGTTTTTAAGATCGTTTAGTTTTGTCCTCAACGACGAATACACGCATCAAACCGATAGACCCCCGATTGCCATGACGGCACACGCTGAATCGATCAAAGGTTCTTCAGGTTTGGTTCACCCAGGAGTGAATCATGCCGCATACCTTGGATATCACCACACTGCCAACCCTCGACCTGTCCCTGTTCGAGGGCACCGCGCAGCAGCGTTACCAATTTCTCGAAAGCCTGCGCCACGCCGCCCGTGACGTCGGTTTCTTCTACCTCACCGGCCACGGCATCGACAGTACGCTGCTCGAGCAAGTGCAGGCCCACGCCCGACAATTCTTCGCCTTGCCCGACAGCGAAAAAACCGCCGTCGGCATGATCAATTCGCCGCATTTTCGCGGCTACAACCGTGCGGCTTCCGAGATCACTCGCGGGCAACCCGATCAGCGCGAACAGTTTGATCTCGGCGCCGAGCGTGAGGCTCTACCGTTAAACGAAGACAGTCCATTGTGGGCGCGGCTGCAAGGCCCCAACCAATGGCCAGCGGCACTCCCCGAACTGAAACCGTTGCTGCTCGAATGGCAACAGGCGATGACGCGCATGTCGTTGCGCTTGCTGCGTGCCTTCGCTCAGGCGCTGTCACTGCGCGCCGATGCCTTCGATCAGCTCTACGGTGACAAACCCAACGAACACATCAAGCTGATGCGCTATCCCGGGCAGTTGAGCGAGGCCAGCCATCAAGGCGTCGGCGCGCACAAGGATTCCGGGTTCTTGAGTTTTCTGCTGCAAGACCAACAGGCCGGGCTGCAAGTCGAGATCGAAGAGGGCCGCTGGATCGACGCGTTGCCCCGCGAAAACACCTTGGTGGTGAACATCGGCGAGCTGCTCGAACTGGCCACCAACGGTTATCTGCGCGCCACGGTGCACCGCGTGGTATCGCCACCGGCGGGCAGCGAACGCCTGTCGATCGCGTTCTTCCTCGGCGCGCAACTCGATGCGGTGGTGCCGCTGTACCCGTTGCCCACCGTGCTGTTGCGCGAGGCGCGCGGGCCGGCGAGTGATCCGCTCAATCCGCTGTTTCGTGATGTCGGCTGGAACTACCTCAAGGGTCGTTTGCGCTCACATCCGGACGTTGCGCAGCGCTTCTACGCCGACGCGTTGCTGCCGCCAGTACCTGTTCGTAAAACCGCCTGATTCATCATTCGCTCAAGGACTCCGCACATGATTAAAAAAGCAGGTTTGACCCTGGCCGTCCTCGGCGCACTGGTGAGCTCTTTCGGCGCGCAGGCCCTGGAACCGTTACGCGTTGCCGCCGACCCGGTGCCCCACGCGCAGATCCTCGCGTACATCCAGAAAATCGATCCGCAACTCAACCTCAAAGTCATCGAAATTCCCAACGGTGTGAACTCCAATGAGCTGCTGGTACACGGTGATGTCGACGCCAATTACTTCCAGCACCTGCCGTATCTGAAATCTCAGGAGCAGGCGCTCGGCGAGAAACTCGCGGTGGCCGCCACCGTGCATATCGAACCGTTGGGGATTTATTCGCGTCGGCACAAAAGCTTCGCCGACGTGCCGGAAAAAGGCACCGTCGCCGTACCCAACAACGTCACCAACCTGAGCCGCGCGCTGTACCTGTTGCAGGACAACGGCCTGATCAAGCTCAAGCCCGGTTTCAACGATCCGGCCGCCGATCAGGCAACGCCCAAGGACATCGCCGAAAACCCAAAACAACTGAAGATCCTCGAAATCGAATCACCGCAGATTCCACGTTCGCTCGACGACGTCGATCTGGCAGTGATCAACGGCAACTACGCGCTCGACGCAGGCCTGGTGCCGGCCAAAGACGCCTTGGGCCTGGAGAAGGCCGAGCACAATCCCTATGCCAATATTCTGGTGACCACACCGAAGCTGGAGCACGATCCACGCATCGCACAACTGGCCAAGGATCTGACTTCGCCGGAAGTCGCCAAATACATCACCGATAACTTTGCCGGCTCGGTGATTCCGGTGGCGGGCGGCAAGCCATGATCGCCGTCGAGCAGTTGAGCAAAACCTACCCGTCGGCCACGCAACCGGCGCTGGATCAGGTCTCGCTGAGCATTCCTGACGGCGCGGTCTACGGGATTCTCGGGCGTAGCGGGGCGGGCAAGTCGACGCTGCTGCGTTGCCTCAACCTGCTTGAACGACCGGACAGCGGCAAGATTCTGATTGATGGTGTGGATCTGCTGGCGCTGTCCGACAGCGAACTGCGCAAGCAACGCCAGCGCATCGGCATGATCTTTCAGGGCTTCAACCTGCTGCACTCGCGCAACGTGTTCGACAACATCGCCGTGCCGCTGGAAATCGCCAACGTCGGCAAGCCGTGGCGCCATGTGCGGGTTCGCGAACTGCTGGAACTGGTCGGTTTGAGCGACAAGGCGCAAGCCTTTCCATCGCAACTGTCCGGCGGGCAAAAGCAGCGAGTGGGGATTGCCCGCGCCTTGGCTGCGGAGCCTGCGTATCTGTTGTCGGACGAAGCCACCAGCGCCCTCGACCCGGAAACCACCGCTTCAATTCTTGATCTGCTGCGCGACATCAATCGGCAATTGGGCCTGACCATCGTGCTGATCACCCACGAGCTCGATGTGGTCAAGTCGATCTGCGATCACGCCGCATTTATGGCCAACGGACGGCTGGTCGAGGCCGGGCCGGTGCCACGTCTGCTCGCTGATCCACAGTCGGCGCTCGGCAGTTCACTGCGTCCGACTTGCGGATTACCGCTGGGCCATGACGCCCCGGGCCTGACCTTCCTCAAGCAATACGGCGTAAGGGCGGCGCAGTCATGAACCGTTCGATCAATTGGGATGAAATCCTGCAACTGGTGTTCAACGCCACTGGCGAAACCCTGTACATGGTGTTGCTCGCGGGGCTGTTCACGCTGCTGATCGGTTTGCCGCTGGGTGTGCTGCTGTTTATCAGTCGCCGTGGCGGATTGCGGCCGATGCCGCGTTTCAACGCGGCCCTCAGCAGTCTGGTCAATCTCGGACGTTCGCTGCCGTTCGTGGTGATGCTGATCGCCTTGATTCCGCTGACCCGTCTGGTCGTCGGCACCACGCTGGGTAGCACGGCTGCGGTAGTGCCGATCACCATTGGCGCGTTTCCGTTCTTCGCGCGCATCGTCGAAAACGCGCTGGACGAAGTCGACAAGGGCCGCATCGAAGCGATCCTCGCCATGGGTGGCGACATCGGCCATGTGATTTTCAAAGTGCTGCTGCCCGAAGCCCTGCCAGCGTTGCTCGCGGGCGTCACCCTGACGCTGGTGATGTTGATCGGTTTTTCTTCGATGGCCGGGGTCATCGGTGGCGGTGGGCTCGGCGATCTGGCGATCCGTTACGGCTATCAGCGTTTCAACAATGAAGTGATGGTCGCCACCGTGGTGGTGTTGGTCATCCTCGTCCAGGGCGTGCAAAGCCTGGGCGATCGGCTCGTGCGTTCGCTGGCTCATCGCCGCTAAGGAAATTTATGAGTGCGCCTGTCGCCGTGGCACCTGAGCCACTGATTCGGGTACGTGAACTGAGCAAAGCGTTTGGCTCGAACCGGGCGCTGGATCGGGTCAGCCTTGAGATTTATCCCGCCGAAGTGGTCGCGTTACTCGGCGCCAATGGCGCCGGTAAATCGACGTTGGTAAAAATTTTGGCGGGCAGTCAAAACGCGGATGCTGGCGAGATTCTCGTCGAGGGCCAGCCGCGCCATTTCAGCTCGCCACTGTCGGCGCGCAGGGTCGGGATTGTTGCGGTGCATCAGCAGATCAACGAGGGCATCGCGCCGGGTTTGAGCGTGGCCGAAAACCTCTTGCTCGATGAGCTGTGCAAGCCCGATGCGAACTTCTGGCTTAACCGCAAACGCCTGCTGGAACGCGCCGCGAGTATCGCTGCCGGTCTCGGCCTGAGCTTGCCGCTGGAACAGCCCATCGAACACCTTGGCCAGGCCGAGCGGCAATTGGTCGTACTCGCTCGCGCCTTTGCCTTGCAGCCGCGTTTGCTGATTCTCGACGAGCCGACGGCGGCGTTATCCGATGCCGAAGCGCAGCGCCTGTTTGGTTTGATCGACACGTTGCGCAGCCGTGGCGTGGCGATTCTTTACATCTCCCATCGGCTGTCCGATCTGCAACGGGTCGCTGATCGCGCGATTGTTTTGCGTGACGGGCGGTTGGCCGGCGAATTCAGCGCTCGGCAGTTGCCCGAGGCGGTTCACGCAATGCTTGGGCAATCACTGGCCGCGCATGTTTACACGCCGCAAGTGGCAGGGCGGGAAGTGCTGAAGCTCAGCGCGATAAAAGTGCTGCCGCGTTCGAAGGCTTTCGATCTGACCTTGCACGAAAACGAAGTGGTGGTGCTGACCGGGTTGCTCGGCGCCGGCAAAACCGAGATCGCCGAAGTGCTGTTCGGTTTACGCTCATTGGCGGAGGGCCGCGTGCAATTGGCTGGCGTTGACTGGCAGCCGGGTTCGCCACGGGAGGCGATTCGCAGCGGGGTCTTCTACGCCGCCGAAGATCGCGCCAGTCATTCGCTGGTGCCGGATTTCTCTCTGCGTCGCACGCTGACCTTGCCGTTTCTGGAGCGTTTCACCCGTGGCGGTTTTATTCGCAATCGCGCCGAAGCGGCGGCGGTCGAAGCGCAGGTCGCCGCGCTGGGCATCAAGACTGCCGGCATCGATGTGCCGATGACTGCGCTGTCCGGCGGCAATCAGCAAAAGGTTGTGCTCGGCCGCTGGCTGCTCGGGGAAGGGCGGGTGTTGATCCTCGATGAACCGTTCCAAGGTGTCGACGTCCGCGCCCGCCGCGAAATCGGCCAATTGCTGCGTGACAATGCCAAGGGCCGCGCGACGCTGGTGATTTGCGCCGATGTCGATGAAGCGCTGGAAATTGCCGATCGAATTCTCCTGGTGCGCGATCACGCGGTCGTCGCCGAATACCCGCGCGCCGGTCTGAACCGTGCCGAACTGGTCGCGGCATTGGCCGGCAGCGACGTTACCGAACATTCCCCTCACGCCACGCCAAGGAGCAGAGCGAGTGCCTGATTCGAGTTCACTGTTATCGAGCGCACCGGCACCTGCCGAGCGTCTGCTGCAAGCGTTGATCCGCTATGGCCTGTTGTGGCTGCTGGCGGCCATCGTGGTGTTTTTCAGCTTCGCAGAGCCGGCGTTTCTGCGCGTCGGCAATCTGTTCAGCATTCTGCAATCGGTGTCGATTGTCGCGCTGCTGGCCTTGGGCGTGACCTTGACCATGGCCGTCGGTGGCCTCGATTTGTCGATTGGCGCGGTCGCGGCGATGAGCCTGATGATCGCCAGTTACGTCATGGTCGTGCTCGGTTGGGGCGCGGTGCCGGCGGTGTTGATCAGCCTGGCGGGCGGCGCGCTGGTCGGCCTGCTCAATGGCTGGCTGATCGTCAAACTGCGGGTGCCGGACATTCTCGCCACGTTGGGCAGCATGTTTCTGGTGATCGGCGTGCAGTTGATTCCTACCGGTGGCCGCTCGATTGCGGTGGGCATGACGCTGCCCAACGGTGAGGAAACCGAGGGCGCATTCAGTGCCGCGTTTCTTGCGTTGGGCCGTGGGCGGCTGTGGGAAGTCGTACCGATTCCGGTGTTGATCACTGCGGTGGTCGCGGTGGCGGTGTGGCTGTTTCTCGAACGTACACGCATCGGTCGGCTGTTCTATGCCATTGGCGGCAACGAGCAGGCCGCGCGACTGGCCGGGGCGCCGGTGCAGCGCTTCAAACTGTTGGCTTACGTGCTGTCGTCGTTGCTGGCGTCGCTCGGCGGATTGTTGCTCGCGGCGCGGTTGGGCCGTGGCGATGTCAGCTCCGGTAACGGTCTGGTGTTGGACGCGCTCGGCGCCGCGCTGATCGGTTTCGCCGTGCTCGGCGCGAAGAAACCCAACGCCTTTGGCACGCTGATCGGCGCGCTATTGGTCGCCTCGCTGCTCAATGGCCTGACCATGCTCAATGCGCCGTATTACGCGCAGGATTTCGTCAAGGGACTGGTGTTGGTGCTGGCCCTGATGTTCACCTTCGGCCTCGCGCATCGGGCGCGCTGAGCTGCTTTTATTCAAGGATGTTGTATGCACGGTTCAATCAAACAGTTCGCGCGCCACTGCCTCACCGGCGCGGTGCTTTCGGTATTGGCGCTTAACGCGCAGGCCAAGGCATTGCCCGGCGCTCCGGCACCGTTCGATAACGGGCAGGTGCAGATTGCGTTGGTGGGTTATCTGTTTTCCGGGGATTTTCCCGAAGCGTATTTGCGTGGTGTGGAGAAACAGACCGAAGCGCTCGGCGCCAATCTGCGGGTGTTTGATGCGCGGCAGCAGGCGGCGAGTCAGGGCGAGATGATTGATCAGGCGGCTGACCTCGGTGTCGACGGCATCATCGTGCAGCTCGGCCTGGCGGAAACCCTCAAAGGCCCGATCGACCGGGCGCTCGCCAAAGGCATCAAAGTCGTTGCCTTCGATGTTGATCTGAACACGCCGCAAGTCATCCAAGTTGAGCAGGATCATCATGCATTGGCGCGTCTGGCACTCGATCAAGCGGTGAAGGACAACGGCACGCGCTTCGACGCTGGCTATGTGTACATCAGCGGTTTCACCCCGATGGAGCGACGTGACGAGATCTGGAACCAGGTGAAAAAGGCCAATCCGGGGATCATCGAGAAAGCGCGATTCGGCACGCTCAACCCGCCAATCGCCAACTCCGTCGCTGATCAGGCCAGCGCCGTGCTGCGCGCCAATCCCGGCATCAGCGTGATCTTCGCGCCGTTCGACGAATTCGCCAAAGGCGCGAAAATCGCCGTCGACGAAGCCGGACTGGCGAGCAAAGTGAAAATCTACAGCGCCGACATCTCCACCGCCGATATCCAGATCATGAAAGAACCCAACAGCGCCTGGGCCGCGACGGCGGCGGTCAATCCACAAGTCGCCGGTGCAATCAGCGTGCGCAGTCTGGCGATGCTGATTGCCGGGGAAAACCCGGGGCAGCAAGTGCTGGTGCCACCGACCTTGATCACGCGGCAGCAGTTGCTGGATCTCGACGTGAAGAACGTGCGCGACCTGGCGCAGAAACTGCCAGCGTTTGGCGATACGGCGGATGTGGCGCGGGCGGCTTGGATTCCGGTGGTGAATTAAGCCGCTTGTTTGCGCAGTAGAAATGCTCGCATGAACACCGCAAGTCCGTAGGAGCCGAGCTTGCTCGCGAAGGCGTAGTGTCAGGCGACACCTCTAATACCTGGCATGCCGCCTTCGCGAGCAAGCTCTGCTCCTACAGGTTTACGCGTCAGAAGGCGTAGGGGATGCTGACCTTGGCCCAGAGCATTTCGCCTTCCGGGCGATTTTCCACGTCGAATTCCTTGGCCCAGCGGATCTCCGCGCTGGCGTATTTGAGGAACGTCCAGTGCAGCGCCGGGCCGATGGCGAACACTTTGCCGCGCACGCCGTCGTCGACATCCTGCCCGGCGAACTGCACGGTGTGGCCGAACTGTTTGTCGTCGGTGGTTTGCTGGAGGAAGTAGCCGTTGATCCCGAGCATCAGGTCGTCGGTGAGCTTGTAGCTGGCCGAATAATCGAAGTGGAAGATCTGCCCGGACTTGTAGTCGGTGTCTTTGTTCTTCTCGTTGAAGCTGTAAGTGGTCTTCATCGACACCTCGGTTTTATCCGTCGGCAACCAGGTGAAGGAGAACAACGGCTTGTAGGTGTAGAAGTTGTTGCTGGTGTTGGCCAGCCGATCGACGCTGTATTCGCCGGTCGGCACGGTGATTTCCAGGGCCGCGCCGAGGGTCAGGTTTTTGCCCATGTCCCACAAAATGATCGGCGCGACGGTGGTGTCGCCCATGCCTTCGCGCGTGTCGCTGAGGCCGAACACCGAGACTTCCTGTTTCAACCACGGCTGTGCGATGTAGCCGGCCAGACGCCCGCCGAACACGCGCACCGGGCTCAGGTAGTCGAGGCGCGGTATCACTGCCGTGGATTCAATTTCGACATTAGGCACCTTGCCGCCCAGCGAACTGATGTTGAGTTTGGTCGACTTGTAATGGTTGTAGTAGACGTTGAACGCGACCATGTTCTCCGGAAGGCTGTCGACGTCCAGCGGCAGCATGAAGAAACCATCGGTGCCGGGGCCGATGTTGTCGACGCCGGCTTCGGTGGCCAGCGCCGGTACAGTCGCGGCGCAGCCCAGCAAGGAAAGGGCCAGGCGCAAGGGGAATGTCGCGCGGTTCGGGTGCATATCCGTCCTCATTATTATTGTGTTGTGACGCAACGCCGGTACGCAGCACGCCCGGCACTATAGAAATAAGCCGTTGGCGCCTGTCAGGGCAGGGTATTGGCGGACACTGAGGGGGACTTCTGCGGACAGTCCGTCAAGCCTGTGCTAACTTCCTTCGACATAACCGGTTACAAAAATAACAATCAAGCGTGATCCGGAAAGTCAGCCCCCATGAATGTAAAAGTCCAAGACCCCACTTTCGAACTGGCGCTAGTGTCGCCGTTCCTCCTGCAAACCCTCGCCGAAGTCGCGCAGAACAAGGGCGTCGAGCCCGAGAGCCTGTGCCGTGGCCTGGGTTTTACCCTTGAAGACCTGCAGGATCCGGCGCAGCGGATTTCCTATCGCCAGGCCGTGGCGATGATTCAGCGCGCGCTCAAAGTCCTGCCCAATCAGGGCCTCGGCTTATGGGTGGGGGCACAGAATGTGTTGGGCACGTTGGGCTTGCTCGGGCATGTGTTGTCGCTGTGCAAGACGTTGCGCGATGCGTTTGCCTTGGGCATTCGTCATCAGCACACGTCGGGCGGGATTGTGGTGTCGAGTGTCGATGTGGTTGGCGATCAGGTGCACCTTGATGCTGATTGTCGGTTGCCGTTCGCCGAAGTGCAGGTGTTCGCGGTCGAGGAGTTTTTCGCCAGTTTGCTGGTGTACGGCCGGGCGCTAGCCGGGGCTGATTTTGCGCCGAGTGCGGTGGAGTTTGTGCATGCCGCGCCGGATTACCTCAGCGAATATCACCGACTGCTCGGGCCAAATGTGCGCTTCGGTTGCCTGCACAATCGCATGTTGATCGATGTGCGCTGGCTCGATGTGAACCTGCCCAATCACCATTCATTGGCGCTGCGTCAGGCAGTGAAACTGCTGGAGCTGGAAGCGGCGCAGGTGCATCAGAAGCTTGATCTGATTCAGGCGGTGGAGCGGGCGATTGCGCGGGATTTGAGCAGCGGCAGTCATATCGAAAAGATTGCCGGCGATTTGAACATGAGCAGCCGCACCTTGCGCCGACGGTTGACCGAGCATGCGCTGACGTTTGAGGCGCTGCTGGAGCAAGTCCGGCAGGCGCGGACGATGAGTCTGCTGGCGAACCCGGACATGCCGATAGAGCGGATTACCGAAGAGGTGGGCTACAGCGATGTGCGCAGTTTTCGCCGGGCGTTCAAGCGCTGGACGGGGATGAGCCCGAGTGCGTGGCGCAATGACGCAAACCCTCACCCCAGCCCTCTCCCAGAGGGAGAGGGGGCCGACCGAGGTGTCTTGATTCATACATCGACCTGAACGTTTTGCGTCGATTATGGATTCACAGCAGCACGTTCAAGTCGGCGTACCCCTCAAATATCCCCCATTCAGTTCCCTCTCCCTCGGGGAGAGGGCTAGGGTGAGGGGCTTTTGCCACCATCCAAACCCACACAAATCCTCCGGCCACAGGTAAACTCCCGCGCACTTTCCAAGGAGTTCACATGAGTTACTACCAGCCGGGCATTCTCGCCACCCCCGTTCCTGCGCAAGCACGTCACCTGTTTTTCGCGCTTCAGTCAGTTGAAGCGTTGCCGCAGGCGATCGACAACCTGATGAATCTGGTGGACGGCAAGTCGGCGGTGGTCGGTTTCGGTGAATCCCTGGTCAAGGCCCTCAATGTACAAATTGAAGGCCTGCGCAGCTTCCCGGCGATGTCCGGCGTCGGCGTGGAAAACCCGTCGACCCAACACGCGCTGTGGGTCTGGCTGCACGGCGTCGACCGTGGTGAACTGCTCAACCGCTGCAACGCCCTCGAAGCCGCACTCGCTCCGGCCCTGCGCCTGGTTGAGATGCAGGAAGCCTTCCGCCACAAGGACGGCCACGACCTCACCGGCTACGAAGACGGCACTGAAAACCCGCACGACGAAGCCGCCATCGCCGCTGCCCTGCAAAGCGCCGGCACTGACGGCATGGTCGGCGGCAGCTTCGCCGCAATCCAGCAGTGGCAGCACGATCTCAAGGGTTTCCACAAACTCTCGGCCGATGACAAAGACAACATCATGGGCCGTCGCCTCAGCGACAACGAAGAGATCGACGACGCGCCGATTTCGGCCCACGTCAAACGCACCGCGCAGGAAAGCTTCGCGCCGGAAGCGTTCGTCGTGCGCCGTTCGATGCCGTGGATTGAAGGCGATCGCGCGGGCCTGATGTTCCTCGCGTTCGGCTTCTCGCTGGATGCCTTCGAAGCACAACTGCGACGCATGAGCGGTCTGGAAGACGGCATCACCGACGGCTTGTACCGCATCAGCCGGCCGATCACTGGCGGCTACTACTGGTGCCCGCCGTTGAAGGATGGTCACCTCGATCTGCGCGCCTTGCGCATCGGCTAAAGGAGTAAAAAATGAACGTGGTGCGTTGGGGCATGATCGGGTGCGGCAGCGTCGCTGAACGCAAGAGCGGGCCAGCCTTCTACAAGGCGCCCGGTTCTGCGCTGGTGGCGGTGATGGGCCGACGCCTTGAAGCAGTGACTGACTATGCCGCACGCCACGGCATCGCGCGGGTCTACACCGATGTCGATGCGCTGATCAACGATCCCGAGGTCGACGCGGTGTACATCGCCACGCCACCCGACAGCCACCATGCCTACAGCCTGAAAGTCGCTGCCGCCGGCAAACATTGCTGCGTGGAAAAACCCATGGCGCTGAACGCCGGGCAAAGCCGCGAGATGCAACAGGCGTTTGCCGACGCTGGTCTGCACTTGTTC
This sequence comes from Pseudomonas sp. P1.31, assembly GCF_001269815.1. Classification (NCBI taxonomy): domain Bacteria; kingdom Pseudomonadati; phylum Pseudomonadota; class Gammaproteobacteria; order Pseudomonadales; family Pseudomonadaceae; genus Pseudomonas; species Pseudomonas sp. P1.31. Next base: position 32,799 of record NZ_LHVN01000018.1, read on the forward strand.
GTTTCCTACTACCGTCGTTCATTGCCGCGATTTGCGCAGGTTCGGCAGTGGCTGGAGGAGGGGCGTATTGGTGAGGTTCGGCATCTGAGCTGGACGCTGACCAAAGCGCCGTCGCCGGTTGATCTCGATGGCCGCGACAACTGGCGCACCGATCCTGCGGTGGCCGGTGGCGGTTACTTCGCCGATCTGGCCAGCCACGGTTTTGACCTGTTCCAGTATCTGCTCGGCGATATCGTTGAAGTGGCCGGATTCACGGCGCGACAGGCGGGTCTGTACGCGGCGGAAGATGCCGTCAGCGCCAGTTGGCGATTCGCCTCCGGGGCGTTGGGCATGGGCTGCTGGAGCTTTGTCGCGGATCGGCGCGAGGACCGCGTCGAGATCATCGGCAGCCTGGGGCGGATCAGTTTTTCGGTGTTTGATGAGCATCCTGTGCAGTTGCATGCCGATGAAAACATCAGCCTGGAAATCCCGCATCACGGACACATCCAGTGGCATCACGTGCTGGGTATGAATGCGCATATTCGGGGTGATTCACAACATCCCGCGGTCGCCGAGCAAGCGCTCAAGACTGACTGGGTCATGGATCAGATCCTCAAACGTTAAGATCAAAAGATCGCAGCCTTCGGCAGCTCCTACATGAGATCGCGGTCTCATGTAGGAGCTGCCGAAGGC